>PAQB01000018.1 GCA_002709185.1 Flavobacteriaceae bacterium | reverse complement strand
GAGGATTTAACTTTTGAAAATGTTGCAACAATTGCCGAGATGTTGATGGCGCAGTTTGAATCAGGATCGGTTGACAAGATTGAGCTAGTTTACAATAAATTTAAAAATGCGGCCACTCAAATTGTGATGACGGAGCCATTTTTACCCATTGTCTCAAGCACGGAAAGTGTAAGCACAAGTCAAGACTATATATTTGAGCCCTCGAAAGCGGAAATTGTCGAAACCTTAATACCAAAGTCTTTAAAAACACAGTTGTTCAAAGCCATCAGAGATAGTTTTGCAAGTGAGCATGGTGCCCGAATGACCGCCATGCACAAGGCTACGGACAATGCAACAGAGCTAAGAGATCAATTAAAATTGACTTATAATAAGGCAAGACAAGCAGCCATTACCAATGAGATTCTTGAAATCGTTGGCGGCGCTGAGGCGCTGAACAACTAGGTCAGGGGCCCGCAAGCTCACATAACCCTCTATCGAACATCCCTTCTGCGGTCAACGCATCAATAATTATTATATCTGCCGTAAAAAGTGTATTTTTAAGCTCATAAATCCAGTAGTTTGACGCAGCTTAAAACACTTTATAAGCAAACATTTATTTACGGGCTGGCTACGGTGGTTCCCAAAATGCTCAGTTTTTTACTGGTCCGTTTGCATACAGATAAATCGGTACTGGAGAATGTGGCTGATTATGGCGATGTCTCTTTAATCTTCGCCTATTTTGTGTTGTTCAATGTGCTTTTGGCCTATGGAATGGAAACCGCGTTTTTCCGTTTTTTTAATAGCGATGAAAAAAAAGAAACGGTTCTAAGCACCTCAGCAATTTCTCTGCTTTTGACCTCTTCATTGGTTTTGGTTTCGGGATATTTGTTGAAACAAGAAATCTCAGACCTCATTCATATCAATGCCGATTATATAGTCTTGGTTTTGTGGATTTTATTTTTTGACGCGTTGGTAATTATTCCATTTGCGTATTTGCGTGCTCTCGGTAAGCCAGCCAAATACACAGTCATTAAGCTCGTGAATGTAGCACTAAATTTAGGGCTTAATATTGTCTTACTATTATTTTTAAAATCATGGGCAGAAACGTCCTCTTTCTGGGACTTGTTCTACCGCCCAAATTTTGAAGTACATTATATTTTTATTGCCAACTTGATAGCAAGTGCTGCGACACTTTTAATATTAATCCCTTTTTATTTTAAGCTCAATTATAATTTTAATGCCACACTTTGGAGACAGATGTTGCGCTATGCAACTCCAGTACTTGTTGCAGGTGTTGCTTTTTCCATCAATGAAACCTTTGACCGAATTTTGTTGGAGCGACTGCTACCCGAAAACCTATCCAAAGCTGCCATTGGAACCTACTCTGCGTGTTATAAACTGGCGTTATTTATGACCTTATTTGCCACCGCCTATCGCTTGGGGATCGAGCCCTTCTTTTTTAGTAACGCAAAGGATAAAGAAGCAAAAATTAATTATGCCAAAATATTAGAATTTTTTGTCATATTTGGCGCACTGATCCTTTTAATCGTCGTTGTTTTCGTCGATGTCTTAAAACTAATTTTGATTCCAAATGAGGCCTATTGGGAGGCGATGAGTGTGGTACCGATTTTGTTACTGGCCTATTTATTTTTAGGCATCTATCACAACTTATCTGTTTGGTATAAAATAACGGATCGCACTAAATTCGGCGCATACATTTCTATTTTTGGCGCCCTATTAACTCTAGCCATCAATCTAATTTTTATTCCAAAGTTTGGTTATATGGCTTCGGCCACCGCCACACTGGCCGCCTATGCTGCCATGGCTTTTATTTCCTACACGCTTGGGCAAAAGTATTATAAAGTCCCTTATAACCTAAAAAAAATAGGGTTGTACCTAACGCTCTCTATTGGGTTTTCTATCCTATCTTTTTATGTTTTCAGAGCACAATACATTGTAGGTGCTTGCCTGATCCTTACGTTAACAGCCGTTGTATGGGCTAAGGAGAAAACCGACATTAAACAACTTATTAAATCCTAACCATGAAAATCAATATCATCAATAAATCTTCTCACCCTCTCCCCAATTATGAGACCATTGCTTCGGCGGGTATGGATTTGCGCGCCCAAATTGAACAAGACATTATTCTAAAACCATTAGAAAGGCACATTATACCAACAGGGCTTTTTATAGAGCTTCCTGTGGGAAGCGAAGCCCAAGTTCGGCCACGCAGTGGTTTGGCCGCCAAATACGGGGTGACCGTTCTGAACAGCCCCGGGACTATCGACGCCGACTATAGAGGAGAGATTGGTGTGATTTTAGTAAACCTTTCTAATGCAGATTTCACTATTAAAAACGGTGAACGCGTGGCTCAACTGGTCATTGCCAAGCATGAACGCGCGATGTGGAATCCCGTACAAAATTTATCCGAAACAAGCCGCGGTACTGGTGGATTTGGAAGTACAGGAAACCAATGATACATCCCAAACGGTTAATATTATTTTTTGCCAGCCTTTTTTTAGGCACAATGGTCTCTGCACAAATAAAGCAGGACAGCCTGTCGGACCTTAAAACCCTTAATCCAGAGCAGCAATTTCAAGACAATTTTTATGAAGCCTTAAAACAAAAAGGCCTTGAAAATTACACAAAAGCGATTGATGCGCTAATAAACTGCTCTAAATTATACCCAGAGCGCGCTGTCGTTTATTTTCAACTTGGAGATCTTTATTACAAAACAAAAGCGTTTTCTCGAGCTGAAAGCAATTTGCAAAAAGCCATTCTTTTAGATGAAAATAATTTTTGGTATAAAGAAAAATTATACCAATTATATGTTCATAATGAAGATTATGATAAGGCAATAACAGCGTTAAAGCCACTCCTTTCCAAACATCAAGCATTCCAAGAGGAGTTGGTGCATTTAAATATGAGCGCAGCGCATTATGAAACCGCCCTCAAGCAAATTGAAAAACTGGATGCACAGTACGGTTATACGTCAGAGCGCGATCAACTCCGCATCACTATTTATTTGCAAACCGGCAATCAAATTGACCACCTTCAATTTTTAAAGAAACGACTTAGACAGGCCCCAGAAAATGCCCAACATTTTTTAAATATAATTTATACCTTAAGCCAGTATGGCTTAAGGGATGAAGCCTTCGCAACCGCCGAAGCGTTTTTAAAATCCCATCCTCAATCTCACATTGTGCATGTGGCCTTGTATAAGTTTTATCTTGCTGACAAGGCCTATGACAAGGCAATTAACTCTATGAAAATAGTAACGAGTAGTAATGTATTGGCCCCCCATATAAAAGTCAAAGTTTTGAGTGATTTTCTACAATTCGTTAAAGAAAACCCCGCTTATAAATCGGTATTGGCCGAAGTGGAACCTGCTGCATCACTAGAGGTTTCAAACCGGTCCAATTTAGAATGGGCTGCTTACTACAATGAAATGAAAAAACCTTTTAAAGCCCTGGGTTTCTATGAAAAAGAATTGCTACAGACGCCAGAAAATTTAGCCCTAATTCAAACAATTGCAAATCTTTATTTGGAAACAAAGCAACATGAACGCGCTGTTGACTTTACTTTAAAGAAATTGGAGTTTTTTCCCACACAAATTGCGCTGTATTTGGTTTATGGACGCGCTCAATTTCACTTGCAACGTTGGGATGCGGCATTAGAATGGCTTGAAATCGGATTGGATTATATTTTTGAGGACAATGAAACCGCTAAAGCCTATTATATTTTAATGGCAGACCTTTACACAAAAAAAAACAATATTGCGAAAGCGAAGACGTTTGCTAATAAGGCTAAAGCCATCAATAAGGAATGAAAAAAAAATTTACACATATATTAATAGTAGTTTTGATTTTTAGCTGTGGTACTGTAAAAAAAAGGGGGATAGTGCCTGTGCTTGATTCAAAAATTAAGGCAAAACAAATAATAAAAACACACCAAAGACAAAAGGCGGACTTTAGCACTCTTCAGGCACGACTTAAGTTGGAATTGACCGAAGACAATAAATCACAAACACACACACTAACCCTTCGTATGGAGCGCGGTAAAACGATATGGGCTAATGCCTTTTTAAATATGGTACGTCTAAAAATAACACCAGAAAAAGTATTAATGTATAATAAATTGAACCGCACGGTTTTTGAAGGAGATTATGAAATTATAAATGAATTCTTAGGCATTGAACTGAATTTTTCAAACCTTGAAAATGCATTGCTTGGAGATGCCCTTTTTAACCCCAAAACAAATGCTTTAAAAAGAGAACCAAACCAAACGTCTTATGTCTTGACCCCCAAAAACGCAAATGAATTACTGCAAGTGTTGTATTACATAAACCCCAGTTCTTTTAAACTGGATGGCCAATCTGTAGATCAGCCTCTCGAAAATAGAAGTCTTGATGTAAATTACCAAAGCTTCCAAGCCATTGACGCACAATTATTTCCCAAATCAATAACAATCAAAGTTATCGAAAATCAAAAGGAAACCAGCTTGAAATTGAATTTAAAATCCGTAATTTTAAACCAGCCCTTGCGGTTTCCATTTAAAATGCCCTCGGGCTATAAACCGATTGACCTCTAATGACCTCTAAGCTTAAATATTTTTCTTTCACTTTTTTTATTTTTTTGGTGATTGGTTTATCGAACGCTAATGCGCAAAGCCAACGCCAACAAGAATTAGAAGAAAAACGCCGAGAATTGCAACAAGAAATCAGGGAAATAACCAAGTTGATGTTTGCCGGAAAGAAAGAAAAAAAATCTGTTGTGAGTGCTGTTGAAGATTTAAATTACAAAATTAGTGTTCGTAAAAATCTGATTCGCATCACCAATCAGCAAGCCAATTTATTAACGCGCGAAATCAACGCGAACCAAGATAAAATTACTGCCTGCCGTATAAAATTGAAGGCTTTAAAAGCGGCATATGCAGATATGATTGTCAAATCTTATAAAAACAGAGCCCGAGACAATAAGCTAATGTTTTTACTGTCTTCTTCAAGTTTTCAGCAAGCTTACAGGCGGTTACAATACATCAAACAATATGCAGATTATCAAAAGCAACAGGCTCAAATTATAAAAGCCGAAACCCAACAGTTGCAATCACTCAATCAAGCCTTATTGCTTCAAAAAAAGGATAAGCAAAAATTGGTTGATGAAAACAAAGCAGCGAAGAAAATTTTGGACAAGGAGCTCATGGATCAACAGTTCTATATTGAAATGATTCAAAAAAATTTGGCCAAATTTTCTGCGCAAATCAAAGCCAAACAAAAGGCTTCTGAGAAGTTAGACAAGGAAATTAGAAAATTGATTCGTGAGGCCATTGCGGCATCCAATAAAAAAGCAGGAAAATCGGCTAAAAGCAGAACGTTTTCTATGACACCCGAGCAAAAGATATTAGCTGCTAATTTTACAGCTAACAAAGGAAAATTGCCCTGGCCTGTTGCCAGCGGCGTCGTAAAATTACGTTTTGGTACCAACCCATCGCCAATTGACCCAAGCATTAAAATAAAAAGCAATGGCGTGCGCATTGCCACCAACAAAGGCGAGCCTGTTCGCGCCGTTTTTGAAGGGGTTGTCCAAGGAATTATGACACCCAAAAATGGAAACAATACCATAATGATTCGCCACGGAAATTACATCACCGTCTATAAAAATCTGTCTAAATTTTATGTAAGCAAAGGCGACAAAGTAACCACTAAGCAGATCCTTGGAGAGGTCATCACAAACAAGGCTTCTGGGGAATCTATTTTAAGTTTTGGTATTTATAAAGATAGTGCAATTCAGAACCCCTCAATTTGGGTTTATAAGCTCTAAACCTTAAGACCCCTCAAAAAGTGCTTTGAGTTCTGTGGCCTCCTCGGCTTTGAGCTTTCCAGCCAAAACCAAACTTAATTGACGCCTTCTCAGCGCCCCTTGATAGCGTTTTATTTCTTGTTCAGATTCAGGGATTAGTTCTGGAATTTCAACGGGCCTTCTGTTTTCATCGACAGCCACAAAAGTAAAAATAGCTTCGTTGGCTTTGATCGGCTTGTTAAAGTTATTATCGGTATACCAGACATCCAGGTAGACCTCCATTGAGGTCTTAAAAGCTCTTGAAACTTTCGCCTCAATGGTCACAATACTTCCCCGTGGGATTGCATGGTTAAAAGCCACATGATTTACAGATGCGGTCACTACAACTCTTTCAGAATGTCGTTGAGAAGTAATGCTGGCAGCCCGGTCCATACGGGCCAAAAGCTCGCCTCCAAAAAGCGTATTAATGGCATTGGTTTCGCCAGGCAGCACCATGTCGGTTACTACAGTTTTTGAATCGGAAGGGTGTTTTGCAGTCATAGTTGTTGTTCTATGCTACAAAGGTAGAATTTATTGGGTAAATCATTTCATCAAAATGATAACTTTTAATCTTGCGGATAATAATTAGGGCCCCATCCAAAGGGGGACGATAAATTTGCTCCTATCAACTCGAGGTGCTTACTGTAATCCCCGTGGTAGTAATGTCCTTTAATTTTTAGCAAGACCAATTTCGAGCCACTTGGCGACATAATACATTTGTTGGGGAAAGCCCTACTTTCAGTGAAAACAATAAGATCATCACTATTATAAACTTTTCTAGTCACCGCTTTCTTTAAAAAATCATTACTAATAAGATCCCTACGCTCTAAAAATATTTTTTCTTCTATTAAGCGCTGCTGATATTCCTCTAACTCGCCTCTGAAAGTTTTCTCTACCAATACGCCATAGCGATACCCATTATGATTAAAAGGGAATGTAAGCACCTCAAAGGCTTTATTTTGCCTTATGCCATATTCTTTCAATTTTGTTTTAATGTATCCATTATACCTGTTCCAATTGTTTTTGATCGTAAAGTCAAAAACAGCATCACCGTAATATCTTTTCGTAAAAACCGCTTCTTGTGTTTTCACATTCATAATGGTGACTTCAAAGAAATATCCCTCCGGTGGCGTTGCATCAAAGGTTTCAGTATTGAATTGTAACCATGCAAAGAGGGACTCTTCAACAGACCAACCAATTGGGTAAAACCCACCATGTATTTTTTCTGTTTGAAGGATTTCTTCAGGCTGAAAGTATTTAAACTCTTGAGAACAGGCGCTATTAACAAAAAGGAGGAGCGCCATAACGCGCATAATGACGCATTTATAATTTACCATTTTTAAGTTTATTTAGGGTTCAAGCTTTTGCAACCAAAGCGACACCTAATCACTGCGCATCAAACGATTGTTATATCTGGGTCAAATTCTAAAAAATACAAATAAAACGAACAAAAAAATTGTAGGGTTTCACGAGTTGAATGTAGACTTTGGAGGCAAAATCAACTTAAATATATAAAAAAAATCCTACAATTAGGTACGGTCAAAATCTTTTTTAAAATTAGGGAACGGACTTGATTAAAAGCCAAGCAGTTGGGTCCTGTGTGCGCCTGATGTTGTAGAGTGCGCGTTCTGCAGCCGGGCGTTCTGGATAGCTTTCAAACACGACTTGGTGTAAACCAAATCGGTTTTGTCCAATCAGCCGTGCATTAAAACCGAGGCGTTTGAGTTGACGGAGTTTCCTTTCGCTATTGGCTTTGACCCTAAAAGCACCTGCGACAATATGATAGTTTCCTGAAGGTTTTTCAATATCGATGGTGATGGCCGGTAAGGGTGTGTTCACCAAAAATGTAGCTTCTTGAATTTGGTTGTCTAAAGCAACACGCACCTTTTCTTGAGCGGCAATATTTTCTTTTTCAATGTACTGCATGTAGGCATTTGATGCCATAAATCCTCCGAGGCCAAGCAAGATTACAGCGACTGCGGCATATTTTATCAACGCATTTGTGCGGCTTTTTCTTGAAGCTAAAATTAAGGTTGTTTCTTTTTCCTTGGCGCCCACAACCTTTAAAGGTAAATCTCTTTTGACCTCTGGCGAAACAAATTGTGACAAGCCAAAGGCAGCGGTCATATAATTTAGATGATAAGAAGGTTCAAATTCTAAAGCGCCAGTCTTGCTTCGGCTTAAATCTCCAACATATTTAAGTGAAACGGTTTCATTTTTCTTTAAGCTTTGTTGAATTTCGGCCACTTGTTTGGCAATTTTCGAAAGGGCATTTTCATAAGAAACTTTCTCAGAAGTTGCAATGTAATTAGCCAAAACACCATCATTGGATTGCAGCTGTTCGTTAAATGACAAACGTTTTTTAGGCGGAGAAAACACTTGCGCTTGTGTATCAATTTCAGCCGATACTTTGTGGGTTAAAAACGCCCCAAGCCCTGGAACTATGATACATTCGTATCGGTATAAAAGTGTGCTAATGTATTGGCTGAGTTGCATCATCTCAAATGTATAAATTTTTTTTGAATTTCCCCAAGAAGCCTAAAAAGAACTTTATTGGATAGGTTTTATATATTTACATTAAAATTTCCCCAAATGAATTCAACCCAACTATTGTATGCAATGGCCCTACAGGCTGTTCCTAATATTGGCGATATAACCGCCAAAAAACTCATCCAGCACTGTGGCACTCCGGAGGCCGTTTTCAAAGCCAGCAAACGGAGTCTTGAACGCATTTATGGCATTGGATCCCACACAATTAAAACGCTACAAAACGCCCAAACCCTAAAATCGGCAGAAAGGGAATTAAAATTTATTGATAAACATAATATAAACGCTTTTTACTTTGAAGAAACGGCTTACCCCCACAGACTTAAACATTGTGTAGACGGCCCTATTGTATTGTTTCAGAAAGGCAGCATTAAATGGGACAAATCGCCTGTTATCAGCATTGTTGGTACGCGACAATTAACGGCCTACGGAGCGCGGCAATGCAGGGCATTAGTCGCCGCGCTTTCAGTGTTTAATCCCATTATTGTTTCCGGTCTTGCTTATGGTGCAGATATAATCGCTCATAGAGCGGCCTTAGAATGTGAGCTGCAAACGGTTGCATGTATGGCACAAGATCTTCAAAACATTTATCCAGCCGCCCATAAAAAATTCCGTTCTCAAATTGAGGCTCATGGCGGTTTTGTAACTGACTTTTGGAGTACATCGCAGTTCAGCCCCTCTAATTTTGTTCGCCGTAACCGCTTGATTGCGGGGCTTAGCGAAGCTACTGTAGTTATTGAGTCTGGTGTAAAGGGTGGGAGTTTAATTACGGCGGACTTGGCCTTTGGATACAACCGAGAAGTTTTTGCACTTCCTGGCCGTATAGGTGACAGTCAAAGTGTTGGGTGTTTAAACTTAATTAAAACAAAAAAGGCTCATTTATTGTCCGTACCTGAAGACCTTCCTTACATTCTAAATTGGAATATTGAGGCACATTCTAAATCTTTAAAATTGAAAACGCCTACATCTTTAAATATCGACGAAAAACTTATTTTTGAACACTTAAAAAAAGCGGGAACAACCCCATTAGATCTCATTGCTTTAGGCTGTTAGATACCAACTTCAAAAGCAGCTTATATATTGTTAAATTTGGAATTGAAGGGGGTTGTGAAGTCGCTCCCGGGTAATGTTTTCGGACTTTTTTAGTAGCCCAGTTTTTTTCGAACCCTTTTAAGCACCGAATTGGCAACTGCTGCTGCTTTTTCAGCGCCAAGCGCTAATATTTTCTCAACCTCTTCTGGGTGTGCCATATAATGATTATAGCGATCGCGTTCAGCGCAAAACTTCTTACAGATAAGTTCGAATAAGGCTTCTTTGGCATGCCCATAGCCATACCCCCCCCTTTGGTAATTCGCTTTCATTGTTTCAACCGCTTCTTCAGTTGCAAGCAATTCATAAATTGCAAAACAATTACATCCAACCCAATCTTTTGGACTCTCAAGCGGTGTGCTATCGGTTTTGATTGACATGATTTGTTTTCTGAGAGCTTTGTCTGTTTGGAAAATGTCAATTACATTGTCCTTGCTTTTACTCATTTTTTGGCCATCTGTGCCTGGGATCAATTTTGTTTGCTCCTGTACTTTTGCTTCAGGTATAATAAAAGTTTCCCCCATTTTTGAATGGAATCTTGAGGCGACATCTCTTGTCATTTCAAGGTGTTGCAATTGGTCTTTACCAACCGGTACAATATTGGCGTCATACAATAAAATATCGGCAGCCATAAGCATGGGGTAGCTAAACAAGCCGCCGTTTATGTCTTCTAAACGGCTTGCTTTATCTTTAAAACTATGCGCCAGCTCTAATCTTGAAAAAGGAAAAAAGCAGTTCAAATACCAAGCCAGCTCTGTGGCTTGAGGCACATCGCTTTGCTTGTAAAAAACGGTGTTTTCTACATCTAATCCGAAAGCCAACCACGCTGCGGCTGTTGATAAGGTGTTTTCGCGCAGAGTTTGCGCGTCTTTTATCTGTGTTAGTGAATGTAAATCGGCAATAAAAAGAAAGGCAGTATTAGCACTGTCATTACTCATGTCAATCGCTGGCAGGATTGCGCCCAAAATGTTTCCCAAATGTGGCGTTCCTGTACTTTGTACCCCTGTTAAAATTCTCGCCATTTAGTGATGTGTTTTTGGATTTTCACACAAAGGTAATTTTTTTGACGCAATCGCTCAATATTTTTAGTAGTTTTGGGCTTGATGAAGTTGATATACTATCCAATTTGGCTGATTTACAGAGCTTGGTTTTATGTGCTAGTTGGGGTTTGTACGTTTTTACTATCTCCATTTTTAATTCTTTCCATTCTAAAAGCCTCTTGGTATCCTTATTTTTATAAAATAGCACGACTTTGGTCACTTTTTATTCTTGCCGGCATGGGCTTTTGTTGGTCCATTGAGTGGGATCAGGAGCTAGAAAAAGGACAGAGTTATATTTTTGTGGCTAACCATACGTCCATGATAGACATCATGCTGATGTTTGCTGTAATAAAGCACCATCCGCTTGTCTTCGTAGGAAAAATAGAGTTGGCCAAAATACCGTTGTTCGGCTTCTTTTACAAACGCACTTCCATTTTGGTAGATCGCAGTAATTATAGCAGCCGAAAAGCGGTTTTTAATCAGGCTCAAAAACGCATTCAACAAGGACTGAGTATCTGTATTTTTCCCGAAGGTGGGGTTCCCAAGGAATCGGTCCCGTTAGACCAGTTTAAAATAGGTGCTTTTAGGCTTTCAGTAGACCACCAACTCCCGTTGGTTCCAATCACTTTTTTTGACAATAAAAAACGCTTTTCATATACGTTTTTTAGCGGAAGTCCAGGGAAAATGCGTGCAAGGGTCCATCCTTTTTTAGATCCAAAGGATTTCAGTCTTAAATCACTCAAAGTCATGAGTGATAACGTTTATAAACTGATTTTGAAATCTTTGGAAAACCTGGCTTAAAATACAATGCTTATAAAGCTTCAGCCTCCCCTTTAATGATGCTTTTAATCTTCAACTCTAATTCATCCATTAAATCTGGATTGTCTTTGATCATTTGTTTAACTGCATCACGACCTTGTCCAAGCTTGGTTGCATCGTAACTGAACCAAGAGCCGCTTTTCTGAATGATATCAAATTCCACAGCAAGGTCCAAGATTTCACCAACCTTAGATACACCCTCACCGTACATGATATCGAATTCGGCCAATTTAAATGGTGGAGCAACCTTATTCTTAACCACTTTTACTCGTGTTTTATTTCCACGCACACTTCCATCACTATCTTTTATTTGTGTCGAACGTCTGATATCAAGACGCACAGACGCATAAAATTTAAGCGCATTTCCACCAGTAGTTGTTTCAGGATTTCCGAACATGACCCCGATTTTTTCTCTCAATTGGTTGATGAAAATCATTGTACAGTTGGTCTTGCTTATTGAGCCAGTAAGTTTTCTCAAAGCTTGCGACATCAAGCGCGCGTGCAGCCCCATTTTAGAATCGCCCATTTCCCCTTCAATTTCACTTCTTGGTGTTAAGGCTGCAACCGAATCAATGACGATTAAATCAATGGCCCCTGAACGTACTAAGTTGTCAGCAATTTCTAAAGCTTGCTCACCATTATCTGGTTGTGATATGATAAGATTATCGATATCAATTCCTAGATTTTCAGCATAAAAGCGGTCAAATGCATGCTCAGCATCAATAAAAGCTGCAATTCCCCCTGCTTTTTGAGCCTCTGCAATTGCATGAAGTGTGAGGGTTGTTTTCCCGGAAGATTCAGGACCGTAAATTTCAACAACTCGCCCTTTTGGGTAACCGCCAACGCCCAAAGCAACATCGAGACCTAAAGAGCCTGAAGAGATGACATCTACGTCCACCACAGGGGCATCACTCATTTTCATCACTGTGCCTTTACCATAGGCTTTATCGAGTTTATCAAGCGTTAATTTTAAGGCTTTTAGCTTGGCTTCTTGTTCTTTACTCATCTTCTGTTTTTTTTGGATTGGAATGTGCTTGCTAAAATAATATTTCTTTCGCTAAATTTCCTTATTGCTGTTGTCTTTTTAATAAAGTTTAACGAATTTATTTGTCATTTCGTCATTTGAGTTTTTTTACGTTAACCACAGTATTCAAAAAACATTACATTTGCAATTCAAGAAATCATTAAACTTAAAAAAGTATAGCATGCAACTGTACAATAATTTAAGCAGTAATGAAAGAGCAAAACTTATCAAGAAGGCGGGGAAAGACCGTCTAACGATCTCTTTCTACAAATATGCCAAAATCGGCAATCCAAAAATTCTCAGAAATCATCTCTATTTGTTTTGGGACACTATCGATGTGCTTGGGCGCATTTATATCGCCCATGAGGGTGTCAATGCGCAACTTTCGCTCCCCGCTGAAAACTTCCAAGTTTTTAAAACCCATTTAGACAGTATTTCTTTCTTAGAAAATGTACGTTTAAACATTGCCGTTGAGCACGACATGTTTTCATTTTTAAAATTAAAAGTCAAAGTCCGAAATAAAATTGTGGCCGATGGACTTGAAGACGACACTTTTGATGTTACTGATATAGGCACTCATGTAGACGCGAGCCGTTTTAACGAGCTCTTAGAAGACGCAGACACCGTTCTAGTAGACATGCGAAATCATTACGAAAGTGAAATAGGACACTTTAAAAATGCGGTAACTCCCGATGTGGATACCTTTAGAGATTCTTTAGACCTTATTGAAAATCAACTCAAAGCACATAAAGAAACCAAAAAATTGGTGATGTATTGCACGGGTGGAATACGTTGTGAAAAAGCCAGCGCTTACTATAAGCACAAAGGCTTTAAAAATGTATTTCAGCTCCAAGGGGGAATCATTAATTATGCGCGGCAAGTGCGTGCGTCAGGTTTGGAAAATAAATTTATTGGTAAAAATTTTGTGTTTGATGAACGCCGTGCCGAAAAAATCTCAGAGGATATTATTGCACAGTGTCATCAATGTGGCGCGCCTGCAGACTTTCATGTAAACTGTGCTAATGAAGCCTGCCACTTATTGTTCATTCAATGTGAAGCTTGTAAAGCAGAAATGGACAGTTGCTGTTCATCACAGTGCAAAGAAATTTATCATTTGCCCTATGAAACCCAAAAAGCGTTGCGTAAAGGTCAGGGCAATAGCAACGATATTTTTAAGAAAGGCCGCGCAAATCACCTTCCTTTTAAAAAAGATCTTAGGAACATTCTTGATCCTTCAAACTAAGACTCTGCCTGAAAATTAGGCAATTAGCTGAATTGGAATGCGCTTTTTTTAGTTCTCAAATAAACTTATATTTACATAGCTTTAAAAGCACAAAATGTTTAGGGGTTCATTTCGGGCCTTGGCGCCTAAATATGTAAAGATGCATTTTTAAGCAAACACAAATATTAGACCCAAAGACGCTGAAGTTTCACAAGAATGCGAACAAAAATAACCATATGCTGTCTCATACTTATCACGATCTTTGCTTGTGACAAAAAAGCAGTGTTTGACCAATACACTTCATTGGATTCTCCTTGGCATAAGGGCCACCCCATCGCCTTTAAATTCAATATTTCCGACACGGTCCAACCCTTTGATTTATTGTTAAAGCTTCGCACCAATAAAACCTATGAATTTAGTAACTTGTTTTTAATCGTATCCTTGCACTACCCCAAAGGTAAAGTACAAAAGGATACTTTAGAATATAAAATGGCAAACCCAGACGGTTCTATGTTAGGACAGGGCGCTATGTTCATTAAAGAACACCGGCTTTGGTATAAAGGGCATGATGCCCCATTCACTTTTTCGGAAACAGGCGAATACAGTCTTGAAATCAGGCATGCCAATCGTGTGCTAGGTAATACCGAGGGCCAGGTTTTTTTAGAAGGCGTTGAGGATGTTGGATTTAGCATCGAAACCGTTCAATAAACATAAAGATGGCAAAAAAAAGAAAATCTAAGTCAAATTTTTCAAAACCTAAGCTTTGGTTTTGGACTTTATTCTTGTTGATAGCATCTTTCATTCCTCTTGTTTTTTTATTGGCATCTTTCGGTGTTTTTGGCGCCATGCCAGACCATACTGCATTAGAGAACCCAAGGACTAATTTAGCCACAGAAATTTTGTCTTCTGACGGGGTGACACTTGGGAAATTTTATTATGAAGACAACCGGACGCCTGTTGGTTACGATGAACTTCCACAGCATTTGGTCGACGCACTTATTGCCACGGAAGATATTCGATATATGAGTCATTCTGGAATTGACACTAGGGGGACTCTAAGGGCTGTGTTTAAATTGGGCAAGGACGGTGGCGCAAGTACGATTTCACAACAATTAGCAAAACAACTGTTTCACGGAGAGGGCTCTAAAAACACTCTTGGCCGTATCACTCAAAAAATAAAAGAATGGGTGATTGCTACCCGCCTTGAGAAACAATACACTAAAGAAGAGATTATTGCGCAATACTTTAATATTTATGACTTTGGCAACAATGCAGACGGCATTCGCAGCGCCTCCCGAATTTATTTTGGAAAGGAACCTAAAGATTTAAGTATTCCTGAGTCTGCCATGTTGGTTGGGATGTTTAAAAACTCATCGCTATATAATCCGCGTCCCAAAAGAAACCCTGTTGGCACCAAAAACCGTAGGAATGTCGTCCTGTCTCAAATGGCTAAATATGGTTTTATCAGCCCAACTCAAAAAGACTCGCTACAAGCCACCCCTCTTAATTTAAATTATAAGCCTGAGTCTCACAGGGAGGGTATTGCGACCTATTTTCGAGCCTATTTAAAAGAATTTTTAAAAGACTGGGTGAATCAAAGCGAAAATAAAAAACCCAATGGCGATAAATACAATATATACAGAGATGGTCTTAAAGTTTATACGACCATTGATTCTAGAATGCAAATGCTTGCTGAAGCCGCAGTAAAGGATCACATGAAGGCTTTACAAGCTGAGTTTTTTATTCAAAACACCGAGAAAAGAAACCCTACAGCACCTTTTCTAGAATTGGAAGGCGAAGAAATTCAGAGGCTTTTAAATCTTGGCATGAAACGCTCCGAGCGTTGGCGTAAAATGCGTTATGATCTTAAAAAACCAGTTAGTGAAATTACGGCATCTTTTAAGAAGAAGACTCCTATGAAAGTTTTTTCTTGGACCGCACCAAACAATGAAATTGATACTGTAATGACCCCGATGGATTCAATGCGTTATTACAAATCTTTTCTCAGGGCCGGGACCATGTCAATGGAACCCCAAACAGGATTTGTTAAAACTTGGGTTGGTGGGTTTGATTACAAGCACTTCCAATACGATATGGTCAAACAAGGCAAGCGGCAAGTTGGCTCCACTTTTAAGCCATTTGTTTATGCGGCAGCCATTGATCAATTGCACCTTTCGCCCTGCGACACTTTTCCAAAAGCACAAATTACAATCCCCACCATGAAGTTTGGGAATATGAAGCCGTGGTCCCCAAAAAATTCCAGTAATAATTATGCGGGGTTTGAAACTTTGAAAGCAGCACTAGCCAACTCTAGAAACACCATTACAGCGCGATTGATGAACGAAATAGGGCCACAGCCCGTTATTAATTTAGCCAAAAGTTTGGGCATTGAACAAAGCCTCCCTGCGGTACCTTCCATTGCCCTTGGAACCCCCGACTTAAGCATTTACGAAATGGTGGCGGCCTATGCAACTTTTGCCAATAAAGGCGTTTACACTAAACCGGTAATGGTAACTAGAATTGAAGATAAAAATGGGACTTTACTGTATCAATTTTCACCAGAAACACGGGACGTTCTAAGCGAAGAAATTGCCTATGTCATTGTAAATTTATTGGAGGGGGTTACAAAGTTTGGCTCAGGCCAAAGATTGCGTCATGATTTTGGCAAAAATCAAGCTGTTTATAGAGAAATAGTAACCGGCTACCCCTACGAGTTTGACAATCCTATTGCGGGTAAAACAGGCACCACACAAAACCAAAGTGATGGGTGGTTTATGGGGATGGTTCCCAATTTAGTGACAGGTGTTTGGGTTGGTGGAGAAGACCGTGCGACTCATTTTAAAACGATTACATATGGCCAAGGCGCCTCTATGGCACTGCCCATTTGGGCCAATTACATGAAGGGTTGTTATGCCATTGAGGCGCTTGGAATCTCTAAAGATGAATTTGAAGCACCGGAAGTTTTATCTATTCCTACAGATTGTGAACAGCATAATCCTGAGGGTGAAACAGATATGATAAACGAAGTATTAACACCAGAAATTGACTTTTAATTTCTTGTCTAAAGCCTAATAAATGATTAATAAAACTGTAAAGAACGTACATAAAGCCCTCGAGGGCGTACAAAGTGGGATGACCCTACTTTTGGGGGGCTTTGGGCTATGCGGAATTCCTGAAAATGCCATTGCCGAACTGGTCGCTATGAATGTTAAAGATTTGACGTGCATATCAAATAATGCAGGCGTTGATGATTTTGGCTTGGGGCACCTACTTCAGAAGCATCAAATAAAAAAAATGATCTCTTCTTATGTTGGAGAGAATGACGAATTTGAACGCCAAATGCTTTCTGGTGAATTGGAAGTCGAACTGATTCCGCAAGGGACTCTGGCAGAGCGTTGTAGGGCTGCTCAAGCGGGTTTTCCTGCGATTTATACCCCTGCTGGTTTTGGGACAGAAGTTGCCGAAGGTAAGGAAACCCGTGAATTTGATGGGAAAATGCACGTCTTAGAATACGCTTTTAAAGCGGACTTCTCTTTTGTAAAAGCTTGGAAAGGAGACACGGCAGGAAATTTAATTTTTAAAGGCACTGCAAGAAATTTCAATCCCAATATGTGCGGCGCAGCGAAAATTACAGTGGCTGAGGTCGAAGAACTAGTACCTGCAGGGGCCTTAGACCCAAACCATATTCACATCCCTGGTATTTTTGTCCAGCGGATTTTTAAAGGGCAAAATTATGAGAAACGCATTGAGCAACGCACATTGACTCCAAAACCATAAAAGTAAAGCTTATGTTAGATAAAAATGGAATTGCAAGACGAATCGCCAAAGAGGTGAAACCTGGATATTATGTCAATTTAGGAATTGGAATTCCTACCCTTGTTGCAAATTTTGTAAGATCTGATATTGAAGTCGATTTTCAAAGTGAAAATGGTATTTTAGGCATGGGCCCTTTTCCTTTTGAGGGTGAAGAGGATGCCGATTTAATCAATGCTGGGAAGCAAACCATTACCGCTTTGGATGGCGCGAGCTATTTCGATTCCGCTATGAGTTTTTCAATGATTAGAGGCAAACATGTTGATTTGACTATTTTGGGCGCCATGGAGGTCGCCGAAAATGGAGACATTGCCAATTGGAAAATTCCTGGGCGTTTGGTCAAGGGCATGGGTGGCGCAATGGACTTAGTGGCCAGCGCCGAAAACATTATTGTGGCCATGATGCACACCAATAAACGCGGTAAATCAAAGCTTTTAAAGCGCTGTAGCCTACCATTAACCGGGGTTAATTGCGTCAAAAAAATCGTAACAAACTTAGCAGTTTTAGAAGTTACCGCACAGGGGTTTAAACTTTTAGAGCGTGCGCCTGGGGTTGAGGTTGAAACGATTCAAGCAGCGACTGAAGGCCATTTGATTGTGGACGGACCGATTCCAGAAATGGCACTATAAACCCTTAGGAATGGCGCCAATAAGTTTCTTTGTATAAGGTTTTTTCGGATTTGCGTATACGGTATCTGATTCTCCTTTTTCCACAATTTTTCCTTGGTCCATCACCATAAGTTGATCCGACATATATTTAACAACTGCCAAGTCGTGTGAAATAAAAATATAGGTAAAGCCAAAATCTTTTTTTAGTGCGTTGAGAAGATTCAATACTTGAGCTTGAACTGAAATGTCAAGTGCAGAAACGGATTCATCACACAATATGAGTTTTGGTTCTACCGCAATGGTTCTTGCAATCCCAATACGTTGCCTTTGACCTCCAGAAAATTCGTGAGGATAACGACCAAAAGCAGAACGCTCCAGCCCAACTTTATCTAATAGCTCTAGTGTTTTTAATTTACGCGCGGCATCATTTTTATGCAATTTATGGACTTTCATGGGCTCCATAATGGCCTCTCCAACCGTCAGTCTTGGGTTTAATGAACTCAAGGGATCCTGGAATATAATTTGAATTTCTTTTCGCAAATGCCTCATTGCTTTTTTAGAAAGCATACCAAGGTCTTTTCCCTTATAGATAATGCGTCCTGAAGTTGCTTTATCTAGTTGTAAAATAGCGTTTCCTAAACTAGACTTTCCACAGCCCGACTCTCCGACAAGCCCTAAAGTTTCGCCTTCGTAAAGCTTAAAACTGACCCCGTCAACGGCTTTAAAAACTGATTTTCCACCAAAAAGGCCAATGTTTTTGTAATATACTTTATCCAAGTTTATAACTTCTAAAATTGGCGTAGCCCCGTAAAGGGTCTTGTGCGTTTTTTCTCTTTCTTTTTTGGTAACTATTGCCACCTTTTCTGAATTCGATAGAATGTCTGCGATGGTTGGGAGTTTTCGAAGCCTCTTTCCTGTTTCAGGCCTTGCAGCAATCAATGCTTTTGTATAGTCATTTTTAGGGGTCTTAAAAATTCTTTTTGTCGCCCCCTTTTCTACAATTTTTCCTTGGTACATCACCAATGTCCTTTGTGCTATTTCCGAGACCAAAGCCAAATCGTGACTGATAAAAATCACACTCATTTTGGTCTCTTTTTGCAGCCGCTTCAATAAGGAAATGATTTCTTTTTGAACCGTTACATCCAAGGCGGTCGTGGGTTCATCTGCAATGAGAACTTTTGGCTTACAAGCAATGGCCATGGCAATCATAACCCGTTGTTGTTGGCCTCCTGAGAGTTCATGAGGGTATTTTCTCATGGCTTCAGCTGGAGAGGGTATTTTAACACTATCGAATAAACGAAGGACTTCTGCCAGCGCGGCCTCTTTATTCACAATACCGTGGTGTAATATGACTTCTTTTACCTGCTCTCCACAGCGCATGGATGGGTTTAGTGCGCTCATGGGCTCTTGAAAAATCATCGCGATTTCTCGACCTCTCAAATCCTGCATACTCGTCTCTGTAAGAGCATTCAAATCCCTGCCTTGGTAGGTAATCGTCCCAGAAGCTTGCGTTTTTTGACCCTTTGGCAACAACTGTATAAGGGATAGGGCGGTGACAGATTTTCCCGACCCACTTTCTCCTACAATTCCTATTATTTCATTTTCAAAAACATCGAAAGCAATGTCGTGTACAACGGATTTTAAACCACCATTGCTCTGAAATGCGATGCGCAAATCTTTGACACTTAGAATGGGCTTGTCTTCCATGATTTAAATATAATTAATTTCACTCGGGCTCAAAAGGGGCTCGTTCCTTAAGCGCAACAGAATTTGAGCCACCGCTAAGGTGTCTTTTTGACAATAATCAATGATGCGTTGGAGGTCCTTTTCTTCATAAAACACTCGAAAAATTTCACTGCCATCAATGTCATCTTTTGGTGAAGGAATTCCCAGCACATTGGTCATTAGCTTTAAAGAGGTGTAGTGTTTGTAATCCCCAAACTTCCATAATTCAAGGGTGTCTAAATGCGGAATTTCCCAAGGCTTTTTCCCAAATAAATTAAGTTTAGACGGTAATTCTATTTTGTGAATGAGCATTCTTCTGGCGATAAAAGGAAAGTCAAATTCCTTACCATTATGCGCGCAAAGCAAGTGTCTCCGACCGTTAAAATGTTTATCAAGCAATTCTTTAAACTCCAACAGAAGCGTTTTTTCTTTACCGGTGAATGTGGTAATGCGAAATTTTTTTGAATCGGCTTCCAAGATAAAATGGCCAACAGAAATGCATATGATTTTTCCAAATTCTGCCCAAATACCAGCCCGGGGATAAAACGCTTTAGGGCTGAAGTCTTCCTTGCGTTGGTATTGAGATTTTTTGGCCCAAAGGGCTTGCTTTTCGGTTGTTAAATCGTCAAAATCTTGTGCTTCAGGAACCGTTTCAATGTCTAAAAATAAGACGTTCTCAAGATTGATTTTGTTCAGCATCAGCGATCATTTTATAAGCCTCCTCAATATAAATAGTGATGTCGCCATTGTAAGGATTGCGACCAAAAGATTCTTTTCCACTCCCTAGCCGCACCACAATAAGGTTGTCATCGGGGATCACCACCACGCATTGCCCCAAATGACCCTCCATCATAAAAAAAGACTTTCCATCTCTTTTTTGTAGCCAAAAACCATAGCCATACTCAGGACTGTCTTTAAAGCGCGGCTGGATGCTTTTAGCAACATAAGTAGAGTCTAAAATCTGTTGGCCTTTCCACTTGCCGTGGTCTTTGTAGAGTTTTCCAAAACGCGCAAAATCTCTGGCATTGCTGGCAATACAACAGTAGGCTTTTACATGATCAGTATCTTTGCTGTCAACCTGCCAAAGGGCATCATTTTTTGATTCTAGCGGAATCCAAAAACTTTCAGACAGATAGTCGTATAACTTTTTATCTGTTGCTTTTTCAATGACCATGGCTAATAATTGCGTATCTCCGCTTGAGTACTCAAAAGCTTGTCCAGGCGTTTTAACCGTTGACAATCCCAAAATAGTTTCTTCAAGCTCCTTTCCGTAATAAGCCTTGGCTGTAATATTGATGGGCCAGTAATAATCTTCTATCCAGCTGGAGCCCGATGCCATTGAGGCAAGATCCCCAACAGTTACTTTGGCTGAAAGTCCGTCTGAGTATTGCGGGAAAAAGTCACTGACAGGCTGTTCCAAACTCTCAATATAGCCATCCATTATGGCTTTTCCTAAAAGCCCACAGACATAGCTTTTAGCCATTGAAAAAGAATTGCTTTTAGAGTTTTCGTCGTAGGCGTCATAATACGACTCATGTAAAATGCTGTCATTTTTAATAATTAAATAGGCGACCGAGCCTTGCGATTTATGTAGCGCTGATAGTTTTTTTGTTGCAGTACTTTTATTGTAGCCTTTGTGCAGCGGCCATTCGTCAGATGCATCGGTGCGCACAACAGCATTGTCAAAATAGACATAGTCATTTATAGATGCGGTTGTATATCCTTTAAAATATACTGTTCGGACCGCTTTGATGAGGTAGTCTGTGTCTGTTATATATAAAACAGCGACTAGTGTAATAACGCTCAATAGGGCCCACTTGAGTGTTTTTTTCAGTAAGTTCATTTTGTTTGTAATTTGTTATAAAGATAACCAAAAAATAATCTTAGGTTTCTTTATCCAATTAGCTTTGCAATGTCCTTAGCAAAATAGCTGGCGATAAGGTTAGCTCCAGCCCGCTTGAAAGCCATTGTGGATTCAAGTATTATTTGATCGTGCTCCAACCAGCCTTTTTCACTTGCGGCTTTGATCATCGCATATTCTCCACTTACTTGATAAGCGGCAATAGGCACATCAAATTCATTTTTAATGTCTCGTATGACATCTAAATAAGCCAAGCCAGGCTTCACCATGACAATGTCTGCTCCTTCTGCAATGTCCATTTCAGTTTCTCTCATAGCTTCAATGCGGTTTGCACAGTCCATTTGGTAGGTTTTTTTGTCCTTGGGGATGTTATCTTTTTCACAAGGCGCAGAATCTAAAGCGCTTCTAAAAGGG
>PAQB01000017.1 GCA_002709185.1 Flavobacteriaceae bacterium | reverse complement strand
TTTTAGACGAAGGAAGCCTTCGTGTTGCAGAGCCCAAAGCCGATGGATGGCAAGTGAATGAATGGGTGAAAAAGGCCGTAGTGCTCTATTTTCCAATTCAAACCATGGAAACTATTGAGGTTGGTCCTTTTGAATTTCACGATAAAATTCCATTAAAAAAAGATTATAAAGCCAGAGGTATTCGCGTGGTACCTCATGCGGTGGCCCGTTATGGCGCCTATGTTTCCAAGGGAACCATTTTAATGCCAAGTTATGTAAATATAGGGGCCTATGTTGACGAAGGCTCTATGGTGGATACCTGGGCAACCGTAGGCAGTTGTGCTCAAATTGGTAAAAACGTACACCTTTCTGGTGGCGTGGGAATTGGCGGGGTTTTAGAGCCCCTGCAAGCGGCTCCTGTCATCATTGAAGATGGCGCTTTTATTGGTTCGCGTTGTATTGTTGTTGAAGGGGTTCGGGTTAAAAAAGAAGCGGTATTAGGCGCCAACGTAGTTTTAACCATGAGTACTAAAATCATTGATGTCACTGGTGATGAACCCATTGAAATGAAAGGGGTCATTCCAGAACGTTCGGTAGTGATTCCTGGTAGTTACACTAAAAAATTTCCTGCTGGAGATTATAATGTACCTTGTGCGCTTATTATTGGTAAACGAAAAGAAAGCACAAATAAAAAGACATCATTAAATGATGCTTTGCGTGAATATGATGTAGCTGTTTAAATCAGATTTATACTAACAAATAACTCTTTGTGTTTGAAAGTACTTGTTATACAACAAAAAATGATTGGCGATGTGCTGACTTCGAGTATTCTATTTGAAGCTATAAAGCACAAATATCCTGATGCAGAAACACATTATGTGATTAATTCGCATACGTATCCTGTTGTAGAACACAATCCGTTTATTGATACCTTTCAATTTGTAACAACAGAAGTTGAAGCTAGTAAAAAGCAACTCTTTGCATTTTCTAAACAACTTAAAAAAGAACAATATGATGTCGTGATTGATGTGTACTCTAAAACATCGAGTAATATCATGTCATGGTTTTCAAAAGCAAAGACTAGGATTTCTAAATACAAATACTACACAGCTTTTTTATATACACATACTTTTAAGGATAAAAAAAATCCTGAAACTAATGCTGGTCTTGCCATAGAAAACAGACTGCAATTATTAAAGCCCTTAAATATTGAAGCGCCTAAAACCATCAGACCCAAAATACATCTGACCGAATTGGAAAAAAATAAAGCAAGTACTTTGTTGAAGTCCGCCTCAATAAATTTAAACAAACCATTATACATGATCAGTGTGATTGGAAGTAGTGCAGCAAAAACATATCCTGCTAGCTACATGGCGAAACTGATAAATAAGCTCGTAAGTGAAAAAAAAGAAGCACAAATCCTATTTAATTATATTCCAAAACAAGAATCTGAAGCAAAATTTATTTACGATTTATGCGAGCCTTCAACTCAAAAACAAATTTATTTTGACGTTTTTGGAAAAAGCTTACGCGACTTTTTAGCCATCACATATCACTGTAATGCATTAATTGGAAACGAAGGAGGAGCTATTAATATGGCAAAAGCACTAAACGTTCCAACATTCACGATTTTTTCTCCATGGATTAAAAAAGAAGCATGGGGTTTATTCGAGGATAAAAAACAAAATGTGTCTGTACACCTAAAAGATTTCAAACCAGAGCTTTATTATGGTAAAACCGCAAGGACTTTAAAGAAAAACTGGAAACATTTATATGAAAAATTTTCTCCAAATTTTTTCAGTGAAAAACTAGAGAAATTTATTTGTGACAAGATTTAAACTCAGGCTGCTCTGTTGATGCACTATAAACTATCTTTCTCAATGCCAAAAGGGGTTTTAATGATACGCTTGGTTTTGGTATTGTTTCTAATAGCCCTGTTTGTCTGAATCATTTCTGGTTTTACATAACCACGAGCATGGTCTAAATGCAGGCAAATAGCACTGTATCGAATTTGCTTTGATTTGATTCCGTTATTGAACATGCGTTCTCCCAGCTCACGATCTTCTCCACCATATTGCATGCGTTCATCGAAGCCATTGACAGCTAAAATGTCTTCTTTCCAAGCTGAAGAATTGTGACCATTCCAAGTGGCATTGGTAGGGGTGAATTTATTTAGAAATTTGGCAATATTTCCTAAAACTTTGATCTTGTTATTTTTGAAAGATGATTTTAAACCTCGAACTTTTAACCAATTAATATCAAAACATTTTTGCTGCTCTATATCAGCTTTGCCAATCGCTTTTGAAATATTCATTGGCAGTTTAAAATAACCCCCAGATAAAAAATATCCTGTTTGCCTGTGGTTTATATGTGTTTGTAAAAAATCTGCTCTCGCTATACAGTCACCATCTGTAAATAATATATAATTGGCATCACACTGTAACAGTGCCTTGTTCAAGATTTTAGTTTTCTGAAAACCATTGTCTGGATGCCAGACATGTTTTATTGGAAATGAAACTGCTTTAGCAAACGCGTCAATACATTTTTTTGTTTCCGTCTCAGAGCCATCATCAGCAATGACGATCTCAAAATTTTGAAAGGTTTGGTATTTAAAACTCCAAAGTACTTTCTGTAACCATTCCGGATGGTTATAGGTGCTTATGACAACTGAAATATCAAGTGTATTCATTGTAACAAAAATAGTCTTTTTAAAATAGCTCTTTCAAAAATGCTTACCAAAGCCGTTAATGCATTTAATTGTTTATGATGCAGGTAATTTTGATGTATGAAATTATATCGTTAGAGCAATCAAAACCACTTGTATTACTGCTGTTTTTACCAAAACTTAAATTTAGATTTCAAGTGGCGCCGTCTTCTGAAATTGTTTTGAAACTTTTGGGTTTCAGTCCACATTTTAGTATAAATTTCTTGGTAATTGTGTGGGCTAATTTTAGCCATTTCATCACTCATTGTGGCAATCATTGAGGCGTGAACGGTAAGTCGTTTAAAATTAGAAATACGCTCGTGGAATGTTAAATTTCTAAACTCCATTCTGTTTAAATCAACCAGATAAAAATCATAGGTATCATTATTTTTTTTGATGAGTGTATTTCCTGGCGAATGGTCTAAAAATAAAATATTATTCTCATGTAAATCATGTGTAAATCGTGTAAATGCTCTTAATATATTATCGTAATCTGGATAATTAAAGTTGGTCGTTAGTTCTCTGTAAGTAAGATCGCAATCCAATTGTTCGGAAATATAAAAAGTCTTGTCAATTAAACCGTTGGTTTTAAATTCAAAATAAGCAATAGGCATTGGGGTTAAAATCCCCAACTTTAAGAGGCGATTGGCAAATTCAAAAGAGCGCTGGGCCTTGCTTTTTCTAAAAAAAGTATAAGCAATTCTATTAATTAAATTTGGTTTTTTAAAAGCCTTGATACATAGACCATTGCCATTTAACAAAGTGGTTTTAATTTGATTTCTGTCGCCTGATGAATTGGGGTCAACGATAGCATCAAAACCAATTACCAACTTTGTGAGGGGTGATTTGTCATTTTTATAAGCTGCGTTAAACTCAAATTTCATTGGAAGTAAAATTTTTATCAAAAATACTAAACAAAAGCAATAATTATAGAGAACAGAGCTAAAATAACTGCTTTATTTTGTTTAAGGATTTCTTAAATCTTTGTAATTTAATTATTTTTGAATTTATGATTAAGGAGACTGTTTATGTTATTCATAAAAACGGCGTATACAGCCACCACCTGGGTTTAAAATATTTACTGCACAAAAATCATATTGCCCTAGAGTACAGAGAGTTTTCAATATTTAGTAAATTATTTAGAAGCATTGCAAAAGGGAAATTAGGCTTGGCAAAAAAGCAAGTTATTAATTTACTTTTTTTTATTTCCCTATTATTTTCAAAAAACAAAAAAGTAGTTTTAGGCATTGCCCCTTATGATATAAAATTAGCGGTCCTTTTATTTTTTTTAAAAACGCACTCAGTCTACTATCACACTTCATGGACCTGTTGGGACAAAAGTTTTCAACCTAAAAAAATAAAAAGTCAAAAAATATTAAGAATATGGAAGTTTTTTCTGGAAAAAAAAGTCAAACATATTTTTGCAGTCACAAATGTTTCAAAACAAGCCATTCTATCAAACTACAGGGTTTCAGAAAAATCAATCAGTGTGGTGTTTCACAGTATAGATTCAGCATTCTCAAAGCAAAATTCAACGCAAAAAACAAAAAATAGTTTTGTTTACTATGGAAGACTGGTTCGACAAAAAGGCATTGATGAACTGCTTGCATTTTTCAAAGAACATCAAAAGGCAACAATTACTTTTATTGGAGATGGAAAAGAAACAGAAAAAATAAGAAAAGTTTCAAAAGAATATAAAAACATAGCGCTACTGCCTTATTTGAGAAATAAAAAAGAACTACAAAAAGTAATCGCGTCTTTTCAATACCTCATCATGAATTCTATAAAAACTTCTAAATGGGAGGAGCTTTTTGGAATGGCAATTATTGAAGGGATGTCCCAAGGATTAATTCCCATTGCAACAAATCACAGTGGACCCAAAGAAATTATTTCATTAGAAACCGGTTACCTTTGTGATGAGGGGGGGATGAGTGCAGCCCTTAAAAATATTATAATGACTAATCCAAATAATCAAAAAAAAGTTGAAAACTGTAAAAAAACTGCATCTGAGTACACAATCAATAAAATTTCAGAAAAATGGAAAGCAATACTATGATTGATGTAAGCTGTATTTTAATAAATTATAATTCTTCACATTACACAATTCCATGTGTCAAATCTATTATTGAAAATACTGAAAATACAATTGTTTATGAGATAATTGTTGTTGACAATGCCTCAACGCTTGAGGACTACAAAATATTGGAAAAAGAACTCTCTATATTTGACACATCTCTTGTAAAACTCATCCGAAGTCATATGAATATTGGTTTT
The DNA here is from genome assembly GCA_002709185.1 of Flavobacteriaceae bacterium. Next base: position 19,509 of record PAQB01000017.1, on the reverse strand, counting down.
GGTGGCGGTAATATGTTGGGCGTTAAAAAAGCCAATAAACCAACTTATTATGCCTTTATAAACAATGACACTTTGATGCGAAGCATCAACACATTGTTAGAACTCAAAAGCTTTATGGAATTAACCCCAAATGCTGGGATTGCATCTCCACAAATGCTTGACGAAAACAAAAAATTCAGGGTTACTATTGATCACTTCTCTTCACCTCAAAGAGAAATATTGAGGCGTCCAATTCTGGAAGCATTGTTTCCCAGCACTTATTTAAATCGAAAAAAAAGGTTTAGAAAACCTACAGCTGTTCATTATGTTCAAGGGGCTTTTATGTTTTGTGATGCCGAGTATTTTAATAAAATCGGAGGCTTTGACACAAATTTATTTTTATATTATGAAGAAAGTGATGTCAGCAGGCAGTTGCTCAAAGAGTACAACAAAAAAACCTATATAATTCCACATCTAGAATACATTCATTATAAAGGAGGGAGTACAAAAAAAGGAATAGATTTAAAGATTGAACAAAAATTATCACTGTTATATTATATTGAAAAGCACTATGGGTGGTTTTCAAAGACAGTTTTAATCGTTCACTTTGGCATTCGATATTTTTTCACTGCATTGATAAAACCAAAATACTGGCCATTATTTTATATTTTTTTACTGCGGGCACCAATGGCAAAATCTTTAAAACATCAACAAAAAAATTATAACGAATCATAAACAATATTTCTAAAATAGTTAAAAATAACCTATACAAATTGAAAATTGAATCATAATCACATTAAAATATCGGCCGTTATAATAACATATAACGAAGAAGAACATCTAGAAAAGTGTCTTGCTTCTATCGTCGATTTAGTTGATGAAATTATTGTTGTAGATTCTTACTCAACTGATGGGACTCAGGCCATATGCGAAAAGTATAAAGTTCAATTCATTGAGCAAAAGTTTTTAGGCTATAAAGAGCAAAAAAACTTTGCAGTTTCAAAAGCAAATTACAATTACATTTTGTCACTGGACGGAGATGAGGCCCTTTCAGAAACGCTAAAGCATTCCATTCATGATTTGAAAAAAAACTGGGTTTATGATGGTTATTATTGTAACAGGCTTAATAATTATTGTGGCAAATGGATTCATCATTCCGACTGGTATCCCGATAAAAAATTACGGCTTTTTAAAAAAAATAAGGGCCGATGGAAAGGAATTAATCCACACGATTGCTTCAAACTGGATCACCATTCTAAAAGTGGTAAACTTAAAGGAGATATTTTACATTGGGTTTACAGAGATTATGATGAGCATAAAAAAAAAGTGATTTCATTTGCCACCATTTCTGCCAAAGCCTATTACGACATTGGAATAAAATCATCATTGTTCAAGGTTTATTTTAGACCAACATGGGCCTTTTTTAAAGCTTATTTTTTAAGGTTTGGATTTATGGACGGTAAAAGTGGGTGGCGCATCTGCAAGCAAACCTTCATTGGGACTTATTTAAAATATCATAAATTAAGGAAACACTGGCAAGAAAGCAGTTTGTGATTTAAAGAATCAAATGACTTTTTTCTGACTCTGTATTTTTAAAAATAACGTAACTTTGACAGTGTATTACAGGGACTTTAAAGTAGTTAGGACATGAACATTGTTGAAATTGACAATACAATTAAAATGCTAAGGCGCGGCAACACCATTCTCTACCCAACGGATACCGTTTGGGGTATTGGGTGTGATGCGACCAACTTTGAAGCCGTTGAAAAAATTTACCAACTCAAACAAAGAGCGGACTCAAAAACCATGATTTGTTTGGTCAATTCAATTCAAATGCTCAATCAATACATTGAAGACGTGCCAGAAACAGCCTACACAATATTAAAATACGCCACCACCCCCACCACCATCGTCTATGATCGCCCCCTTCGTGTTTCAGAAAATTTAATAGCAACAGACAACAGCTTAGCCATTAGAATGGTACAAACTGGATTTTGCGGTGAATTGCTCAAGCGATTTAAAAAACCTATTGTTTCAACCTCCGCCAATATTTCTGGACGTCCAACCCCAAAAACTTACAAAGAAATCGAAACTGATATTTTAAAAGGTGTAGACTATGTCGTAAATTTGAAAGGTGAAAATACTTCGGCAAAACCCTCCTCGATTATCAAACTGAGTCATAATGGGGAAGTCAAGGTTATTAGGCCTTAGTAAGCCAACATTAAACATTTTATATCATGCATTTTGAGCAGGCATTAAAAAATCCAATTTTTAAAACCATCGCTTCTTGCGCAGCAGAACTCGAAACCCCCTGCTATGTGGTCGGTGGGTATGTGCGTGATTTTATTTTGTGCCGTGATAAAGGGCAAGATATTGATGTTGTAGCGATTGGAAATGGTATTAAATTGGCTGAAAGTGTTGCCAAAGCATTACCGAATGCACCTAAAGTCAGCATTTTTAAAACCTATGGAACTGCAATGTTCCGTTTCAAAGGCATTGACTTGGAATTTGTAGGCGCACGCAAAGAATCCTATAAAAAAGAAAGTCGCAATCCAGAAATTTTTGAAGGTACGATCGAAGACGATCAAAAAAGAAGAGATTTTACTATTAATGCTTTGGCCATTAGCTTAAATGCGAATGATTATGGGACCCTTATAGATCCTTTCACTGGTATCGAAGATTTAAAAAACAAACGCATTGTAACGCCTTTAAATCCAAACCTTACATTTAGCGATGATCCGCTCAGAATGTTACGCGCTATTCGCTTCGCCACACAATTGGAATTTGAAATTGATCCTTCTGCGCTAGAAGCGATTCAAAAAAACCACAGACGCATTCAAATTATCAGCAAAGAACGCATTGTTGTAGAATTACATAAAATATTGGAAAGCAAAAAACCCTCTATCGGATTTTTACTGCTTGAAAAAACAGGATTATTGGATTTAATTATTCCTGAACTTACAGCGTTAAAAGGAATTGATGAAGTTGAAGGCCAACGTCACAAAGATAATTTTTACCACACGCTGGAAGTCTTGGACAATATTGCTAAAAACACCAACAATCTATGGTTGCGTTGGACAGCCTTGCTTCATGATATTGGGAAAGCCCCCACAAAAAAATTTAGTAAAAAAGTCGGGTGGACTTTTCACGGGCACGAACTCAAAGGATCTAAGATGGTTTATCATTTATTCAAACGTCTTAAAATGCCACTGAATGAGAAAATGAAATATGTTCAGAAGTTGGTCTTAATGAGTTCTAGACCTATCGCAATCTCAAGTGCTAACACTACCGACGCAGCTGTGCGTCGCTTGCTGTTTGATGCTGGTGATTCCATTGAAGATTTGATGACCCTTTGCGAGGCAGACATAACCACCAAAAATACCCGCAAATTTAAAATCTACCTTAACAACTTTAAAATGGTACGCCAAAAAATGCTAGAAGTTGAAGCACGGGACCAAATTCGGAATTTTCAACCCCCAATTTCAGGTGAAGATATCATGAAAGCTTTTGAATTAAAACCATGTCGCGAAATTGGAATTATAAAAGAATTCATCAAAGAAGCCATACTAGAAGGCCAAATCCCAAACGAATCCAGCGCAGCACATGAGATGATGCTTGAAAAAGGGAAGCAGTTGGGGCTGAAAACTAAGTTATGAAACACAATTTTAGATTGCTCTCTAAGGGCGCACTACTCATGATTTATCTGGTGATTATAGCCGGAGCAATTGTCCGTATGACGGGTTCCGGAATGGGCTGCCCAGATTGGCCAAAGTGTTTTGGCTATTATGTACCGCCAACAAATGGGAAGCAATTGTTGTTTAAGCCAAACCACAGCTATAAAAAAGGCATGATGATTTTAATGGATCACGAGCAATTCATGGTCGCTAAGAAAAACTTCACAAGCAGTCAAACACTACAAGACAGCAACTGGGAAGTCTATAGCGTGCATGATTATGCAGTATATGACCCCATACACACCTGGATTGAGTACATCAATAGACTCATTGGTGCTTTGGCAGGTATTCCCATATTAATTTTAGCCATCTTGTCCTTTTGGCTCTTTAAGGAAAATCCTTTGATAACTGTTATTGCCTTACTCACAGTCTTTGGAATGGGCTTTCAGGCATGGCTTGGAAAAACAGTCGTCGATTCAAATTTAGCGCCCTTTAAAATCACCATTCATATGGTCATGGCACTCCTCATTGTAGTTTTTATTTTATACCTCATATTTAACACCAAAACATCCTTCAAACCGCAAGCTTACCACGCCATGTTTTACAATATTTTAGGTATGGGGCTTGTCTTGACATTGATTCAAATTATTTTGGGAACCCAAGTCCGGCAATTTGTAGATGAACAAACCAAACTCATTGGCTATGAGAAAAATCTTTGGCTTGCAAAGCCTGAAATAAACTTTTACATCCACCGATCTACCTCTATTTTAGTGCTCTTGCTCAATGGATACTTGTGGTACAAAAACAAAACATTAAACTTGGGATTTAGTAAAATAAATCTTGTGATGGGATGTATTCTTTTGGAAGTATGCACAGGAATATTGATGTATTATTTTGATTTTCCATTTCTAAGTCAGCCCATACATCTTGTAATCGCTTCTATTTTATTTGGAATTCAAATATATATTGCTCTCGAAGTATTACATCAAAAAAAATATCAACTCAACGTTTCAAAAAACATATAAAAATGATTTACAGATTTAGAGCCATATTGGACCATGATCAAAAAGAAGATATTTTCAGAGATATTGAAATTAGAAAAACAGACACCTTCGAAGATCTGCACAATGTTTTGACCCAATCTTTCGGATTTGACGGCAGTGAAATGGCCTCGTTTTACAGTAGTAACGACCAATGGGAACAAGGACAAGAAATCGCTTTATTTGATATGGGGGGAAATTCGGATGTTATGATGATGAACGAAACCATTATTGAGGATCTGATCAATGAAGACAACAACAAACTCATTTACATTTACGATTTTTTGAACATGTGGACATTTTTAATCGAATTGGGAGAAATTGTTGAAGAAGCTCAAGGTACTGATTATCCAAACCTGATGTTTGTTTGTGGTCAAGTCCCCTCTGAAGCACCAGAAAAACAATTTGAAGCTGAGGACCCATACAGCGTGCAAGATGATGAAGATGATCTTTTTGACGGCTATGGAGAATCCTGGAATTGGAATTAAACGAGACAATGCGTAACGATTTGCGGTTTCATTCGTCATACCTAAACAACCATGAACACAGTACTTCATTTAGAAAACATCAGTAAAAGTTTTGGCTACCTTAAAGCGGTTGAAAATCTATCTTTTGAAATAAAGAAAGGCAATATTTATGGGCTTTTAGGGCCCAACGGCAGTGGTAAATCCACCACCCTGGGAATGGTTTTAAATGTCGTGAATAAATCCGCTGGAAATTACAGCTGGTTTGGAGGAGACACAGACCCCCATGAAGCCTTGAAAAAAGTAGGTGCCATCATAGAGCATCCCAACTTTTATCCCTATATGTCAGCCTACCAAAACCTTAAGCTGGTATGTAGAATTAAGGGGGTTTCATATGCAGCGATTGAAAAAGTCTTGGACACTGTCGGGCTATTGGATCGTAAAAACAGCTTGTTTAGTAACTTTTCTCTTGGAATGAAACAACGTTTGGCCATCGCTTCAGCATTACTTAACGACCCAGAAGTTTTAATCCTTGACGAACCTACTAATGGTCTTGACCCACAAGGGATTCATCAAATTAGAGAAATCATCAAGTCGATTGCAAAAAAAGGCACTACCATTCTTTTGGCGTCTCACCTATTGGATGAAGTTGAGAAAGTTTGTACCCATGTCGTAATTTTAAGAAAAGGAAAAAAATTATATTCTGGCCGAGTGGATGAAATGATTTCCAGCCATGGTTTTTTTGAAATGAAAAGCAATCAAATGAAAGGGCTTTTGAAGTTTTTAGATACACAGCCAAATATAGCCCACTACAAAGAAGAAAATGGGCTTGTAACAGCCTTTCTTTCCGAGCCCTTAGAATCGGAAATCTTTGTGAAATCGTTGTTTGACAATAAAATTATTTTGACACATTTCATCAAACGCAAGCAGAGTCTTGAAGAACAGTTTTTACAACTTACAGATAACAAATGATACGCTTATTACAGTTAGAATTACAAAAACTAATCCTAAATAAGACCAGTAAAATACTCATCTTTATCTCTTTTATTTTACCCCTTTGTGTCATTGTACTTTCGGCTATTAAAATCAATTTTTTTGGATTTTTCACCCTAGAATTGGGTGAACTTGGCATCTTCAACTTTCCGATTGTTTGGCACATTACAACCTACTTTTCTGCCTTGTTTAAATTTTTCTTTGCCATTGTGGTTGTTTCAATGATTGGAAACGAATACAGCAACAAAACTCTGAAACAAAACCTTATTGATGGCTTGTCCAAAAGAGAATTTATTCTTTCTAAATTTTACACCATTGTGTTTTTCTCTCTTATTTCAACGGTTATCATTTTTATATTATCTCTTGTTTTGGGACTTGTGTATTCCAGCTACAACGAAATGAGCATTGTTGTTAGAGAAATTGAATTTTTACCAGCCTATTTTCTAAAACTATTGGGCTTCTTTTCATTTTGTCTATTTTTAGGTGTCCTTGCCAAACGCTCTGCTTTCGCTTTGGCCTTTTTATTCGTTGATTTTATTTTGGAATGGATTGTTTTTGGTTTAATTGTTTGGAAGTCTAATATTGAAATGGCCACTAAAATTCAAAACTTTTTCCCCTTAACTGCCATGTCAAATCTCATCAAACAACCTTTTCAAAGAGTGGCCATGTCTAAATTTCCAGAAAAAAACGATTTAAGCTATGATTATGCCGTTCATTTTGACAGCTCAATTATTGTTATTTTATGGACTGTAATTTTTATACTTTCGGCTTATTACTTGATTAAAAAAAGGGACTTATAAGCAATTAATGTATTTTTAATTTATAAAATAAAGTTATGTTAATAGCTTAATTTTTATAACAATTTTTGTTTAGTTTTGAGTTTTAATTGTTAACCTTATTGAGACTTCTTTTTTGCCTTCTTTTTTTTGTTACACTTGGATATTCTCAAGCAGAAGCTTCCCATTGGTACTTTGGAAATGGCGCTGGACTCATTTTTGATACCAATTCTGGGACAGTTTTAAGTACAAATGCTGCAACTTCAACAATTAATACAAGCGAGGGCTGTTCCTCGATTTCAGATTTGAATGGCAATTTATTGTTCTACACAGACGGTAGAAATGTTTGGGATAAAAACCACATCATCATGCCCAATGCCAATTACAATGCGGGAACAGGACTTTTGGGTGATCCCTCCAGTACCTCATCAGGTTTGATCATACCAAAACCTGGAAATACCGATCAATATTATGTGTTCACAGTAGACGAGCCCCACCACCAAAATGCATTTGCATTTCCGAATCAGGGGCCTGCTAACGTCTCTGGAAATGCGATTGGCAGCTATGACAGTGGGGGTTCGGTTCCTTCAGCAGATGATGGTTTCAACAATGGTTTAGCTTACACACTTGTTGATTTAACACTCAATTCAGGAGATGGAGATGTTGTCACTTCAGAAAAAAATATTCAATTACTAACTTACGATCCCAACGATCAATCGCAAGCAGCCTACAAATGTTCAGAAAAGATTACAGCTGTTGAGCACAATGATGGACAGTCCTATTGGGTTCTAACCCAATTCATCAATAAATTTTATGCCTTTAGGGTTGATGATTCTGGTGTTAACCCCATGCCAGTGACAACAACGATTTCCCCTTCTATTACAGTACAAGGCTACAGAAGAAACGGTATCGGATATATGAAAGCCTCACCTGATGGCAGCAAAATTGCTGTTTGCCACCGCCAGAATGGGAATTCAGAAGGACAAAATTCAAGTAATACGGGCAGTGTTTGGCTGTATGACTTTGACAATGAGACTGGATTAATTTCAAATCCATTGAATATCTATCCAAACTCTGGCCCCTATGGCGTTGAATTCTCACCAGAAGCCACCAAATTGTATGTGACAAGTGACGACTCCGTTTTTCAATTTGATTTGGAGGCACCAAATCCAGCAGCGACCATTTCTACAGTTTACAGTGGATTTGATTTTATTGGAGCTCTTCAACTTGGACCAGACGGGAAGATTTATGCTGCCAACACTGTAAATCAAGCCGCATTAGACATAATCAATGCACCAGAAGAATTGGGTGTACTTTGTGATTACAACAATGCTGGTATAGCACTGGCACCAGGGACTTTTGCTGTAATTGGTTTACCACCCTTCATACAATCGTTTTTTCTTGCCTCAATCGTGGTTGAAAATAATTGTTTTGGTGAAAGCACGCAGTTTAATGTCAGTACTTCACAAACCTTTGACCAGATTTTATGGAATTTTGGTGATGGTTTGCCAACAGGAACCTCATCAGCTATAAACCCCAGCTACAACTACGCAAATCCAGGCACCTACACCGTCACTGCAGAAATCACATCTGGTACAGAAATAAACACTTTTTCACAAACCATTACCATCAATGTAAATCCCATGGCAAACGCTGCGGCTGATTTGGAAAAATGTGACGACGATGGGGATGGAATTTTTGCCTTTAATTTTGTTGAAACTCAAACGGAAGTTCTTGGAAGCCAAGACCCTAATAATTTTACGTTATCATTCCATGAAAATTTAACAGACGCTGAGGACAACGCAAACCCGTTAAGTATTCCCTACCAAAATTCTATCTCCAGCGAAACCATTTTTGTAAGAATTGAAAACAATGTCAATAGGGCTTGCTTTGACACCACAAGCTTTAATTTAACCGTTTTTGATACTCCAATTGCCAACAGCGTTGCTACTGTTCAAGTCTGTGATGATTTAAATGATGGTGATGATGCCAATGGACAAAAAGCAACCATACTTACCGATTTTGATGCGACGATTTTAGGCAGTCAAGACAACAGTCTATACAACATCACTTACCACTTGACACAAGCCCAGGCAAACAATAATACAAACGCACTAGCTTCACCATATTACAACGCAAATCCATTTACATTTCAAATTTTTGCACGTATTGAGAACCGCTTAAAAACCGATTGTTTTGATACCACTGAATTTACAGTGAACGTGAATCCTATCCCTGAAGCTTTAGATGCCAATCTCATTCAATGTGATGAAGATGGGGTCAATGACGGCTTGACATCTTTTAATTTAGCTGAGGCCAATGATAACCTTAATGGAGGAGCGACAAATAGAACTGTAAAATTTTATCCCTCTTTTTTAGATGCTCAAAACAGCCTCAATGCAATCAATGCGTCACCATTTACAAATACTACAAACCCACAAATACTGTATGCCCAGGTAGTTGACAATGCCACAGGTTGTTTTAATATCTCAGTACTTACGCTGAATGTGAGCCTAACCTCAGGGTCAGACGAGCAACTCCCGGCTTGCGATGCAGATGGTATTGAAGATGGCCTCACAAACTTTGATTTAACTTTAGCCAGTCCTGGAATTTTGTCAGGCTTACCTTCAGATTACAATCTAATGTATTACGAAACTTACCAAGATGCGTTATTAGAAACAAACCCGCTTGGAGATAATTTTACAAATACCACCCCTTACAATCAAATTATTTATGCCCGTATTGAGAACAATAACCAATGTTTTGGTATCAATGAATTGGAACTCACTGTTTTCAGATTACCACAGCTTGAACAAGGGGATCAAACATTTTTTTGTACCGATCCCAATGCACTTCCAGTATTTATAGACAGTGGTGTCATTGGAAATCCATCAGACTACAACTACTTATGGTCTAGTGGTCAAACCACCCATCAAATACAAATTAATCAAGGCGGAAATTATACAGTCATAGTGACCAATAGCAATGGTTGCAATCAATCCCAAAACATCAATGTTCTAAACTCAAACATCGCTGTCATTGAAAGTATAGAAATCAATGACGCAAGCGATAACAATACTGTGACCATCAACGTCACGGGTGAGGGCGATTATGAATATGCATTAGACAACGCGTTCGGGCCTTATCAGGATGACAATACATTCTACAATGTATCTGCAGGGTTTCACAGTATTTATGTACGCGATAAAAACAATTGTGGTATTGCTGATGAAATGATTTCGGTTATTGGCTTCCCCAAGTTCTTTACCCCTAACAACGATGGTTATAATGACACATGGCATGTCTATGGTATCAATACAGACAATCAAGTGGGGAGTGAAATTTTTATTTTTGATCGCTTTGGCAAATTACTGAATCAGTTACGCCACAATGGTCAAGGTTGGGATGGGACTTATAATGGAAATCCAATGCCCACAGCCGATTATTGGTTTTATATCAAATTAAATGATAATCGTATCTTTAGGGGACACTTTACCCTTAAACGTTAAACGAAATGACACCCCTTAAAAGTCTTCTTCTTTTTTGCTTTGTCATAATGGTCACCAAAAATTTTGCCCAATCCATCGCGTTGTACGAGCAACACAATGGAAGATTTGATTATACCGCTATTGGAAATACGCTAAATCTTATTGAAAATGGAGCCTTTTCTGAATGTTCCATTTTACAGGGTTCTGAAGCTGAATTAAACATGCCCTCCGGTCAAAGCATAATGGCTGCCTATTTGTATTGGGCGGGTTCAGGAGCAGGCGATTTTGAAGTCACCCTAAACGAAACAGCTGTCACGGCCTCGCGAAGCTTTTCTCATACTCTAGACAGCGATCGTCAATTTTTTGCTGCTTTTGCTGATATTACTACATTGGTAATTGGGCAAGGGAATGGAATCTATTCCCTAAATGATTTAGAACAAATTGATATTTCTGAAGATTATTGTTCAACTGGAACCAATTTTGCAGGTTGGGCCATGGTTGTCATTTACGAAGATTTAAATTTACCGATGAATCAAATTAACATATATGACGGATTGGAAGCCGTTCCCGATGCAATTACTATCGAACTGGACAATTTAAATGTTCTGGATGTAGAGGGCGCTAAAATTGGATTTATTGCATGGGAGGGCGATGTGAGTTTATCCATTAACGAATCGCTGCGAATGAATGGCTATTTATTGAGTAACCCTCCCCTAAATCCCGCGACTAATGCTTTTAATGGTACGAATAGTTTTACAGGAAATTCTGGAATGCATAATATGGATATTGATGTGTATGACATTCAAAACACCATCAATATTGGCGATACGTCCGCAACCATTGAATTGACTTCTGGTCAAGACCTGGTCATGGTCAATAGCATCATCACTGTACTCAACAGTCAATTACCAGATGCCAGCATTCAAATGGCCGATGAGGTACAATCCACTTGTTTTTCAAGAACAGTGGTATTGGAATATACCATTTCTAATACCAATGCAACCGATGAATTACCAGCGGATACCCCCATTGCATTTTATATTGAAGACACACTCATTGCCCAGTCTTTAACAGGAGAAATACTCCCCATTGGAGGCACACTCAATGCGTCCATCTCTATTGATATTGATCCAAGTATTCCGGAACAATTTGAAATTATTGCAGTGGTAGATGATTTAGGAGATGGCAATGGCATCATTTCTGAAATTTCTGAAACCAACAATACGGCTAGCATTAGCGTTGAAATTTCTAATGCGGGTTGTCCAATTTTTATTCCTCAAGGCCTCTCACCAAACGGGGACGGTTTAAATGATATCTTTAACATTCTTGGACTTTATGATATTTTTATCAATCATAAACTGCAAATATATAACCGATACGGAACAATGGTCTTTGAAGGTGATAATAACTTAAAATGGGATGGGAGTGCCAACCGGGGACCCAACCCAAGATCTGGAAAACTTCCGGTAGGTACTTATTTTTATGTATTATATCTCAATGAAGCTGATTACGGACCCCGCAGCGGTTGGGTGTATTTAAATTATTAACAAACACTGCTTCAAAAACAAAGCAAGTCCATTGCAACAGAACGCAGATTCTCGTAATTTTGCAAGATGCGTTTTAAACTTTCATCAGATTTTAAACCCACTGGAGATCAGCCACAAGCCATCCAAGAATTGGTAGAAGGCATCGACAGAAAAGAACGGTTTCAAACACTGTTAGGTGTCACAGGTTCAGGAAAGACTTTTACGGTGGCTAATGTCATTCAGGAAGTCCAACGCCCTACGCTTGTTTTGGCACACAACAAAACTTTGGCCGCCCAATTGTATTCAGAATTCAAACAATTTTTTCCAAATAATGCGGTGGAATACTTTGTTTCTTATTACGATTACTACCAGCCGGAAGCCTATATTCCCGTGACTGGGACCTATATCGAAAAAGACCTCTCCATTAATGAAGAGATTGAAAAGTTGCGTTTGAGCACCACCTCTTCCCTACTTTCAGGCCGCCGAGATGTCATTGTAGTGGCCTCTGTATCTTGTTTATATGGCATTGGGAATCCTGTAGAATTTGAAAAAAATGTCATCGGTTTGAAAACCAACCAAGAAATTTCAAGAACCGCACTGCTTCATAGATTGGTGCAAAGCCTCTATGCCCGCACTGAAGGTGAGTTTAACCATGGGAATTTTAGAATTAAAGGCGACACATTGGATGTCTTTCCAAGTTATGCCGATCACGGATTTCGGATTCATTTTTTTGGTGATGAAATTGAATCCATTGAAGCTTTTAATGTAAATGATAACAGTGTGATTGAAGTGTATGAATCGGTCAATATATATCCTGCAAATATGTTTGTCACCTCGCCTGACATCTTACAAAATGCCATCAAAGACATTCAGGATGATTTGGTCAAACAATATGACTATTTTAAAGAAATTGGTAAGCATTTAGAAGCCAAAAGATTGAAAGAACGCACTGAATTTGATCTGGAAATGATTCGAGAACTGGGCTATTGCTCTGGAATTGAAAATTATTCTCGTTATCTAGATGGCCGTGCTCCAGGAACCCGCCCTTTTTGTTTATTGGATTATTTTCCGGATGATTACCTTATGGTGGTGGATGAAAGTCATGTGACCATTTCCCAAGTCCACGCCATGTATGGTGGTGACCGAAGCCGAAAAGAAAACTTGGTAGAATATGGTTTCCGATTGCCCGCCGCCATGGACAACCGACCCCTTAAATTCGAAGAATTCGAAAGCTTACAAAATCAAGTGCTTTTTGTAAGTGCCACACCAGCAGATTATGAATTGACGAAAACCGATGGCGTTTATGTAGAACAAGTCATTCGCCCAACAGGATTATTGGATCCCATAATTGAAGTCCGCCCCAGTGAAAATCAAATTGATGATTTGATTGAAGAAATTCAGCAACGCATCGAAAAAGATGAACGCACCTTGGTGACCACACTCACCAAACGCATGGCAGAGGAATTGACCAAATACCTGGCTCGCATCGAAATCCGTTGCCGCTACATTCACAGCGATGTGGATACCTTAGAACGGGTCGAGATCATGCAAGACTTACGCAAAGGACTGTTTGATGTTTTGGTTGGCGTGAATCTATTGCGAGAAGGTCTCGACTTGCCCGAAGTGTCCTTAGTGGCTATTTTAGATGCAGATAAAGAAGGTTTTTTACGCTCTAACCGCTCTTTGACGCAAACAGTGGGTCGCGCAGCCAGAAACCTCAATGGAAAAGCCATCATGTATGCCGATAAAGTCACCAAAAGCATGCAATACACTATAGACCAAACCGCCTACCGTCGTGAAAAGCAAATGGCTTATAACAATGAACATAATGTCACGCCAAAAGCACTTAATAAAAGTTTAGACAATGCGCTGACGCAAAACTCGGTCAGTAGTTATTACTACGAACAAGAGGCCCTAAAGGCTGCAGAACCTGAAAGTGCTTATCTTACCAAGCCTGAGTTGGAACAAAAAATCCGCGACAGCAGAAAACTCATGGAAGCCGCTGCTAAAGAACTGGATTTTATCATGGCCGCTAAATTCAGAGATCAAATCACTGACTTTAAGAATAAGTTAGAGGCTCTAAAATCATAAAAAAATCCAGAGCCAAGCCCTGGATTAAAATTTTTTATAAATTTTGCTTTCTAAGTCAATACTGCTTGAACCTTATCTGCCGCCTCTTGAAATTCTACTGCACTTTGAACATCCAGTCCAGAATTATCTAACAAATCCTTAGCAATATCCGCATTGGTGCCTTGCAAACGTACAATAATTGGTACAGTGATGGCATCGCCCATATTTTTATAGGCATCTACAACCCCTTGTGCTACTCTATCGCAACGCACAATTCCGCCAAAAATATTGATCAAAATCGCCTTGACACTGGGGTCTTTTAAAATGATGCGAAAGGCCGCCTCTACGCGAGCCGCATCAGCTGTACCACCAACATCTAAGAAATTGGCAGGGTCGCCACCGGCTTGTTTGATCAAATCCATAGTGGCCATGGCCAGACCAGCGCCATTGACCATACAGCCAACGTTACCATCCAAATCAACATAATTAAGTCCTAAAGCATCGGCTTCAACTTCAATTGGATTTTCCTCGCGTACATCGCGTAATTCAAGATAGTCTTTGTGACGGAACATGGCGTTGTCGTCAATGGTCACTTTGGCATCAACGGCCATAATTTTTTCATCCGATGTCTTTAACACCGGGTTGATTTCAAAAAGTGAAGCATCAGAATTGATATACGCCGTGTATAGCGCCGTTACAAATTTGGTCATGTCTTTAAAGGCAGCACCCGAAAGGCCTAAATTAAAGGCCACACGACGCGCTTGGAAAGGTAAAAGACCTGTTGCAGGATTTATTTCTTCTGTAAAGATGAGATGTGGCGTTTCTTCAGCAACAGTTTCTATATCCATTCCACCTTCTGTAGAATACATGATCATATTCCGACCAGAAGCTCTGTTGAGGAGGACAGACATATAAAATTCATCCGTTTCTGAAGGGCCTGGATAATATACATCTTCGGCCACCAAGACTTGATGTACAGTTTTGCCTTCCGCAGAGGTTTGTGGGGTAATGAGTTGCATCCCAAGAATTTGATCTGAAATTGACTGCACTTCATCCAAAGATTTAGCAAGCTTTACACCACCACCCTTGCCTCGACCTCCAGCGTGTACTTGAGCCTTGATGACGTACCAAGCAGTTCCCGTTTCTTTGGTAAGTGTTTTGGCGGCTGAAACCGCTTCTTCAGGGGTTGAGGCCACATAACCACGTTGGATTTTAACGCCAAATTGGTTAAGAATGTTTTTGCCTTGGTATTCGTGTAAATTCATAGTGTAGTCAATTTGATCTTCTAAATAATTTTTTCTAAAATTTTACCGAACAAAAGTAAATAACCCATGGCGTTTTACCAATATTTTTTGAAGCTGATTTTAAACAACTTTTGTTTATAAGAAGTATTAAGATTTAAGCCCTTTAATAACGGAAAAAGCTTTATCTACTAGGGGGTCTTCCACAAGGATGGTAAATTCATTGGTTGTGGAGACGACTTCGTATAAAGTTACATTTTCCCAAGCCAGACGTTTAAAAATCTGGTAGTATAATCCTACAATTTTAGAGTTACCTTGGGGTAAATTAATGCTGATCGCGGAAAGATGATCTTGAATTCCAATTTGAATTTCATTTTTAAAAACGTGCTGAAGCTGCTCTAATTTAGAACTTGAAATGATGATGTTGCTCTCAAAAACTCCACTTGTAAAGGCGTAAAACACTTGGCGGTCTGCATTGATTTCAGCCAACAGTTTTGAATGGTTGAGGGTAAGTGTTTTGGAGTTCTGAAAAGTGATGTCTGTCAGATTCGAACGCAAGGTGATGTCGCCAAGTTGCTTAAAAATATCCCTCAGTTGTTGGGCATTTTTTTTTGTAATTGGGGGCTTATAACGCCGCAATGCCATGGTGATGGCGCCATCCTTAACCGGGCGGCGTAAGCGTTCTGAAATCAAAGGATTTAAATCTTTTGCCAGGGCAGAAAAATTAATGATGTCTCTTGATAATGCCTCTTCTAAAAAAGGCTTGGCGGCTAGAATGTCCTGAACACAGGCAGCAATGGTTTTCAATTTGTGTATTATTTAACAATTTGTGTAAATATAATATAAATTTAGTTATTTTTATGGGATCAGCTAAAATAAAAGATACTTTTGCCAGCGATAAAAACAGATCTCAATGGAACATCACTCTTTATTAGAAATCGCAGAAACCTATGGAAGTCCTGTGTATGTTTATGACGCGCACAAAATTGAATCCCAATACAAACGTTTGATGAATGCCTTTGGGGAGGTATCACAGCTAAAAATTCATTATGCAGCCAAGGCATTGACCAACATATCGGTCTTAAAATTTGTTTCTAAACTTGGGGCTGCACTGGATACCGTTTCTGTACAAGAAGTACAGTTGGGTCTAAAGGCTGGTTTTGCCGCTGAAAATATCATCTACACCCCCAATGGTGTATCTCTGAGCGAACTTGAAAAGGTAGCAGCTTTGGGGGTGCAAATCAATATTGACAATTTGGATGTGTTAGAGCAATTTGGGAGTAAATACCCAGAAACACCTGTTTGTATTCGCATCAATCCGCATGTCATGGCCGGTGGCAATAGCAACATCTCGGTGGGTCATATCGATTCTAAATTTGGGATTTCTATTCATCAAATGCCACTGCTGCTGCGCATTGTTGAAAACACCCAGATGAACATCAATGGCATTCATATGCATACTGGCAGTGATATTTTAGATATCGAGGTATTTTTGCACGCCAGTGAAATTCTCTTTGAAGCAGCCAAACAATTTAAAAATTTGACTTTTATTGACTTTGGATCTGGTTTCAAGGTGTCTTACAAAGCCCATGATTTTGAAACCAATATTAAAGAGCTGGGAGAAAAACTCAGCCATCGTTTTAATTTGTTTTGTGAAAATTACGGTCGACCGCTGACTTTAGCGTTTGAGCCTGGAAAATTTCTAGTCAGCCAATCGGGCTATTTTTTAACCAAGGTCAATGGAATCAAACAGACGACCTCTACCGTTTTTGCCCAATTAGATTCTGGATTTAATCATTTTATTCGACCCATGCTCTACGGGGCGCAGCACCACATTGAAAACATTTCAAACCCCGAAGGAAAACCACGTTTTTACTCGGTTGTGGGCTACATTTGCGAAACTGACACCTTTGCCAATAACTGTCGCATCAATGAGATCAAAGAAGGCGATGTTTTGGCGTTTCACAATGCAGGGGCCTATTGTTTTATGATGGCCAGTAATTACAATTCTCGTTACAAACCCGCTGAAGTGCTCTGGTATAACGGTGGATCGCATTTGATTCGCAAGCGTGAAACCTTCGAAGATTTACTGTTAAATCAGGTTGAATTGGAGTTCTAGAAACGTCTTTTAGGGATATATTAACATAATAATTAGGCTAATTGGTATATATAACATTACCTTTGGCTTTTAAAATTAAATTATACAAAGTGAAAAACGGAACAGTAAAATTCTTCAATGCATCTAAAGGATTTGGATTCATTACTGAAGAAGATTCAGACACAGAGCACTTCGTGCACGTTACCGGATTGATCGATGAGATCAATGAAGGCGACGCCGTTGAGTTTGAATTAAAAGAAGGTAGAAAAGGCATGAATGCAGTAAATGTTAGAGTTGTCTAATATTTAAGAAAACATTATTTTTTTACAAAAAACCTTTCTTAACGGAGAGGTTTTTTTATGGGTTTATTCCAAACCCTCCACATAGGATTTCAGGTATAAAAACGCTGGAGTGAGTTGGCCATTTTCAGTCATTTTTGCACGGCCAAGCACTCCATCCACATCGCCATTAAAAAAGGCAGGAAGAATGGTTTCTGCAAATGTAGCACCAAAACCTTCGCTGGCATCTCTAGGCAATTCACATGGCAAGTTGTCCACTGCCATGACAGCAATGGCTGCTGGATTTTTAAAATCGGTTTCGGACTCAGATTGTGGATCATAGCCATACATTGGATTTTCTATGGTCGAGGGACGAATGGTACATGCCACCGGCCCGTCAATGTCACAAGAGATGTCGGCCACCACTTTGAGTTTAAAATTAGGGGCTTTAGCTTCGGCTCTGCTAAAAAAATAAGGGGCGTCTTTGCCATAAAAATGACCAGCGATAAACACATCGGCCACTTCAGTAAACCTAGAAAAGGTGGATTTGTAGCTGGACGCATTGGCAAAAAAATCAACTTTAGAGGCTTGGCCACCCTCTTTTCGATCAACATAATCTAAAACGTCTAATTGGACGTAAACAGGTCCATCAAATGAGTCCTTTAAAAATGCTGAAATACGCACTTGTGGAATTTGCATGGCATCCAAAACCTCTTTGGCCCCCTGCCCGACCCGACCGGTGCCAGTTAAAACAATTTTCACATTGGGTAAGACTACATTTTTTAGGACGGCATCCAACTCGGAACGCCCTTTAAGATCTGTGGCTTTTGGAAGTTCAAAACAATTGAATTTTTCCCCCAGGGTACGAATGCCATTATAGGCGCCCACCACACCAGCATAGTAGCCAAAACCAATGAGGCGGTTTTTGTTGGCATCTACCAGAGTTTCATGGTCATAAAGGGTGATGTTTTTAGCCAAAACAGCCTGCAGTAATTTGCGGTTGTAAGGCTGTTTTTTAATGGTATGGCTAAAAAAGAAATAACTTTTGTTGGGAATGAGTGCAGCAATGGGCACTTCTTTGACACCAATCATCACGTCGGCCTGGCTGATATCGCTTTTCACTTCCAGTCCTTGGGCTTGGTATTCGGCGTCTGAAAACGCACGAATATCTGAGGATTCTACGATCACCTCAGCTTCTGGATGGTTGTTTAAGAGGGTTTTACAAGCGGTTGGTGTGAGTACCACCCGACGATCTGGAGGTGATTTTCGTTCTTTAATCACAGCAAATGTAATGGGCATAGCAGAAATTATAGGTACTAAAATAGCGGGATTTTAATGGGTACACAAGTTTTTTTGTAACTTTGCCCTCCTTCAATGAAGGAAACATTACAATACGGGGTCGACTGGTATTGACAGCAGGATCTATGGAATTGTAAGCACGTCGTGTGATGGTATTGAAACACGTTAAAGGCCATACCAACATTTAAACGGCGAGAATAACTACGCTTTAGCTGCTTAATCCGAATTATAGTAGGATGAGCCTCGGCACACAAGGTGTGCAAGCTTTATGTCTCCAGAAAGCCTTGATTCGTGGCGTTCTATTTTGAGGCATCGTAAATATGGATCTAGAAATTCTAAGGCTTTGGTAGGATTTTGAAATTAAAGAAGCTAAGATTTAAATGGGCGGTTTTTAGTCAGTTTATTTCCGACAATTAATTAAAAACTAAACGTGTAGAAAGCACTTTTTTAGCTTGTTTGGACGAGGGTTCGATTCCCTCCGACTCCACCACACGGGACAAACTCATATTTTTTGAGATTTGTCCCTTTTTATTTTCATCTAACTCCTTGTCTATCTGCAAGATATACCTCAACACGTCATTGA
>PAQB01000022.1 GCA_002709185.1 Flavobacteriaceae bacterium | reverse complement strand
GCATGTGGCCGTCTTTAAAAAGAAAGATGCGAGAACCATCTACAATATGATATATAAAGATGGAAAGGGTGGTGCCACTTTCATAAAGCGTTTTGCAGTGACTTCAATCACAAGGGATAAAGCTTATGATTTAACCAAAGGAAAGCCACAAACAAATGTGCTTTATTTTTCAGCTAACCCCAATGGAGAAGCTGAAATTGTTTCTGTATTATTGCGCCAAGTTGGAAGTATAAAAAAATTAAAGTGGGATATTGACTTTGCGGCAATTATGATAAAAGGGAGGGCTTCCAAAGGCAATTTAGTTAGCAAACATGCAGTCAAACGTATAGAACTTAAAGAAAAAGGCGTAAGTACTTTAAAACCGCGTAAAATTTGGTTTGATGATACTGTTCAGCGCATTAATGTCGATGGTAGAGGCGATTTAATTGGGGAATTTAGAGGTGAAGATCGGTTGTTAATCATCACACAATCGGGGAACCTTAAAACCATTATACCAGATGTGTCAACCCATTTTAGTGAGGATATGATTATTTTGGAGAAATGGATGCCTTCCAAACCCATTTCAGTGGTGTATTTTGATGGTGCAAAAGAAAAATATTTTGTCAAGCGTTTCTTGGTTGAAAATGAAAATAAAGAAGAAGTATTTATATCACCACATGCAAAAAGCAGACTTGAAATCGTTAGTACCGATTGGCGCCCCGTAGTAGACATTACCTTTTCAAAGGAAAGAGGCAAGGAACGAAAACCCAATCAAAGTATCGATATTGAACAGTTTATTTCTGTAAAAGGCATCAATGCATTGGGTAATCAATTGTCTAAATTAAAGGTCAATCAAATTGACTTATTACCCTCGTTGCCTTATGATCCTCCTAAAGAAATCCATGCAGATGAGGTAGATGTTATAGACGAAGAAGAAGTAAAAGTCACCCCCCCTTCACAAAATAAGAATGAAATACTTTCGGAGCCAACCTCTGATTTAGAGGCAACCGATGGCATTGATGATGAAAATTCTAACAGTTCTGAAGCAGGGCAAACAACACTCTTTTAATCCAGTCTTCTGGCAGTGCCTTTCTGTTTATTGGCTTCTCCAACATATCCGTACTCAAAGTTGTAAGTATTTTCTGTTGTGCTTAGTATTTTAAGATGAATGCCTTTTTTTTCAGCTAATGTTTTCGGGTTTATTGTTTTAAAAATCATTTCACAATCATTGATCCATCGCACAGTGGCAGAGTCTACTTGGCCTCTAAAAGATTCAACTTGTAGAGATTCAGACCGTTTAAAAGTTGAGGTCAACAACACTTCGTTTAAAATAATTTCACTCTTAAAAGTACCTGTCCTAAAAGCGTTACAGTCTCGCTGTACTTCGTAACAAGACGTTGCTAAAAAAATTATTAGTAAGATTTTGAATTTCATGGCGTAAAGATACAAAAGAGGTCACGGACTTTTAGTGTTTTTCACTTTCTGTATAGGCATTAAAGCTGCCATCATTGTAGAATACAACAATACGTGCAATTGATTTATTCTTTTTTGGAGACGTATTTTTTGAGAGCATGTCTTTTTTTAATTTATTTTCGCTCTTGTCATAATTTTTATCACTTTTCGTTAGTAGCGTGGAGTGGGGTTTGAGTATCATTTCTCCAGATCCATTTAAGAGCCAATACAAATTGACGTCCGGTAAGGCTGTGTTTAATTTTGTGATGAAGTCTATGCTGGGCTTATTTCGACCGCTAAGGACATGAGAAATACTGGAGCGCTGCACTGTAATTAGTTCTGCAAAAGCCGAGGCAGAGAGGCCGTGAAAGTCAATAACTTGTCGGAGTCGCTTGCCAAATTCGGTCGCATTCATAATAGTTTACATTTGTATAATAAGTTGTTATTTACAAATGTAAAATTTTATTTTGACAAACAAAAACAATTAATAATTATTAATAAATAACTTTATATAGATGTATATAAAATACTGATTTATAATAAATTAAATTATAAATTAAGAATAAGTTTAATTTTTTAATAAATCGTATTAATAAATGTACATTTGTGAACCATAAATGGAGTACATTGTGTTTACAAATGTAAATAAGAGATTGATTATTTTTGTAATCCACAACAGCCAATAAATGCAACTGTATCAAGACATACATTTAAATTTTTCTAACCTCAAGGTTCAAAATCTGAATGGTCGTTATATTGCGAATTCTCATATTTTACCAATTCTAAATAGACTTCCCAATGGTTTTAGTTATGAGATAGCAGGTCGTTCTGAACGCGATCAACCAATTTTTGCTATAAAGGCAGGTAATGGACCTATAAAAATCTTAATTTGGTCTCAAATGCACGGCAATGAGTCCACATGCACCAAGGCACTTTTTGATTTTATATTTAATCTTGAAAATTTAGGGATTTCATCAGTTTTAAAACACTGTTCTTTCATCATAATTCCAATTCTTAATCCTGACGGTGCAAATAACTATAACAGACTAAATGCGAAAGGCATAGATTTAAATCGTGACGCCCAATCCCTTACCCAAAGCGAAAGTCTTGTCTTGAGAACAATATTTAATACATTCAAGCCTGAATTCTGTTTTAATATGCACGATCAACGCAGTATATATTGTGTCGCTGGTACCAAAAATTCTGCAGGTTTAAGTTTTTTGGCACCATCGCAAGATAAGGAGCGCTCAATTTCTTCTAACCGCAAACAAGCGATGGGTATTATTTCTGAAATTAATAATGTACTGCAATTATTTATACCAAATCATATTTCAAGATTTGACGACAGCTTTAATATCAATTGTGTCGGTGACCAATTTCAATCTTTAGGGGTAACTACAATACTCTTTGAAGCTGGACACATTTCAGATTATAACAGGGAAGATACTAGGAAATATATGTTTATGTCTCTTTTGATTGCCATTAATTGTATAAGCCTAAGAATTGTGCCTAAAGATGCTGTTGAAAGCTATCATGATATTCCTGAAAATAAACCGCTATTGTTTGATGTCCTTATTAAAAATGCTTCTGTTGAAGTGGATGGAACAACTAAAATTGCAGATGTCGGAATCCTTTACGAAGAGGTTTTGATAGAAAAGCAAATTCAGTTTATCCCAAAGATAAGTGTTATTGATAATCTTAAAGACTATAGTGCACATCGATTGATTGATGCTAAATTTGAAAACTTGAGTCTTAAAAACAATAAAAAAATTGAATTGGAGGCCGTTATTAGTGAATTTTTTATAAAAAGCAGTCGATTTACACTTTTTATTAATAATAATTTACACTTATAGGTTTTTTATTAAATATAATTTGTTAATTTTGACGAATAAATCATAATTTTCTAAAAAAAATGGCCAAATTTAAACTTGATGAGATTGACCACCAAATCTTAAGCATGTTAATAGATAATACAAGAATTCCTTTTACTGACATTGCAAAAAAACTTCTTATATCTGCGGGTACCGTTCACGTTCGTGTTAAAAAAATGGAAGACGCTAAAATAATCAAGGGATCTTCTTTGACTTTGGATTACCAGAAATTAGGTTATTCATTTATTGCTTATGTTGGTATCTACCTACAAAACACATCTCAAACCAAATTTGTTTTGCAACGCATTAATGAAATTCCTCACGTTACTGTTGCACATATCACGACAGGCAAGTTTAATATTTTTTGTAAAATTCGCGCCAGGAGCACAACCCATGCAAAGGAAATTATCTTCAAAATTGATGATATTGACGGAATATACAGAACTGAAACCATGATTTCGCTTGAAGAAAGCATCAATGACAAAAAGCGTTTGATGCACTCTATTTTTAACGAATTACAGTAGTTAATCTTTGTTGTAATAATCAAAGGCCTCATAGACCAGGGCCGTGTCCACTTCAACATCTAAGCGGCATTTTCCTATACTCTCGAGCAATACAAAATTGACCCTGCCATGGGTATTTTTCTTGTCGTGTTTTAGTAAATCCAAAATACACTTAATATCATCTTCTTTAAATTCACACTTTTCGTAAATTTTAGAAAACGTGCTTTTGATGGTTTTTAAATCATTTTCATTTAATCCACACAACTTGAAAGACAAAAAGGCTTCCAGGACCATTCCAATTGCAATGGCCTCACCGTGTAGTAAAGCTTTCAAGGTTTTACTGTCAAGAGAATAGGATTCAATAGCGTGCCCTAAGGTGTGTCCAAAATTTAAAAACTTCCGAACATTCATTTCATTGGGGTCTTGAGTTACTATTTCATTTTTAATTTCCACAGAACGGTAGATTGAAGGCGTTAGATCACTGGCTTTTGGCGTATTAAGTCCTTTTAAAGCCTCCCAGTATAAACGATCTAGAATTAATCCGTGTTTTAGCATTTCCGCCATTCCTGAGCGTAATTCTTCATCGGGAAGCGTTTCTAGAAATTTTGTATCAATGAGGACCATCTCGGCAAAAGAAATGGTTCCAACTTGGTTTTTGGAGTGGTCTAAATCAACGCCAGTTTTACCGCCTACTGAAGCATCGACCATAGCAAGAAGGGAAGTGGGAATATTAATAAATTTTAACCCTCTTTTAAAGGTTGATGCTACAAAACCACCAAGATCAGTGACGACACCACCCCCAAGATTGATTATTAATGAGTTTCGATCTGCTCCCAAATCACTAAGGCATCTCCAAACATTTAAACAACTTGTGAGGGTTTTGTGGATTTCTCCATCAGGGATTTCAATAATTTCAATTTGAAAACCATTTAAAAATTTGTCAACAAATACTGGCAAACACGCAGTCTTTGTATTAAAGTCAACCAAAACAATTATTTTGGAGTGATTACTAGACTCTAAATAGCTGTGTAGCGCTTGAGATGCAGTGATGCCAAAATGTATGGCGTAAGATGTAGTAAGAATTGATTTCATTTTGTTATTCAAATATAGTATGAAATATATTAGAAATCGATAATTTTGAAATGAACATTTTATTGAAATATGAAAAAATCCAATCCCCATATAGATTTTTCAAATACAGAAATTGCCTTCCATCTAAAAACAGATGCAGAGCTCGAGCGGGCTTATTTTTTGTTTAAAATGGTTTCTAACCAGCCCTTGGTTCATATCGGAGCAGCAGCCACAAATTTTGCCTTAAAAAGCAACCTTCCTATAGAAGGTTTAATTCGATCAACTGTTTTTGACCATTTTTGCGGTGGCATCAATGCAACAGATTGTAGGACTAAAATTAAAAAGATGTATAACAGTGGAGTTTACAGTGTATTGGATTATTCTGTTGAAGGCAAGCAAAATGAAGCGCAATTTGATTTTATTGTTGAAAAAACCTTAGAACTAATCGATTTTGCGGCTAAAAATACAGCGATGCCCTTTGCCGTATTTAAACCTACTGCAGTTGGTCGTTTTGAACTTTATGAGAAAGTTAGTAAATCCGATAGTTTGACCCCAGCCGAAATTAAAGCATGGAACCGCATTAAAGATCGCTTTCATGCCATTTGCAAATACGCTCAGAAAATGAATATTGGGATTCTTGTGGATGCAGAGGAGAGTTGGATGCAAGATTCAGCTGATGCACTGCTCTTAGCGCTTATGAAGGACTACAACAAGGAAAAAGTAGTTGTTTATAACACCATTCAAGCCTACCGTTGGAATCGACTGGACTACTTAAAAGAAATCGATGCATTAGCAAAAAAAGAAAACTTTAAACTTGGTTTTAAATTAGTTCGTGGCGCCTACATGGAAAAAGAACGCAAACGTGCCAAAGTCAACAATATTAAATCCCCAATTTGTAAAACCAAGGCCGAGACAGATATGAACTTTGATAATTGTCTGATGTTCATTCTTGAAAACCTCTCTAATACCAGTCTTTTTCTTGGAACTCATAATGAAGATAGTACTCTATTAGCCCTAAAGACTTTATCCTCTCTTAATATAAAAAAGAATGACGCCAGAGTATGGTTTGGGCAGCTCTATGGAATGAGCGATCACATTAGCTTTAATTTGGCAAAATACCAATATAATGCTGCCAAGTATCTACCTTTTGGCCCTGTAAAGGATGTCATGCCATATTTGATTAGAAGGGCAGAAGAAAACACTTCTGTAGCTGGACAAACTAACCGTGAATTGGAATTGATAAAAAAGGAAATAAAACGCAGAAATATTTAGTTTATTGATTGAAGACTAATAACTAAAGCCGCTTTCTCACAGTTTTCTACTTTTAATTTTAAATCATCATTTTGAATTGTGTACAGCTTACAACTGTCCAATCGCGGTTTACTTTCGCTAAAATTTACGTTGCCATTTTTTAAAAGGTCATAAACGGCTACGGTATCAATTTGAAGTACCTTTATGACACCCCTAACATCATCAGAAAACTTAATGGGTTTGTCATTTAAACTCTTGATAACCCTTGCATTGGGGCCATAGGCAAACTTTGTTTTTTTTTGCTTTAGAAAAAAAGTTAGAAACACAAGTCCGATTGAAAATCCACCAAGGAAAAATCCAAGACGATGTTTAAATTTCATAGGCAATTATATAATCAAAAGATTTAAATCGCTAGAATCCAAATCAAACCAGTTAGAAATAGATTTATTGGTAATGACGCCATGGTATAAATAGAGTCCGTTTTTTAAACCATGGTCTTGGCGAATGGCATTTTCTAGACCTCCAGCCTCTGCAATTTGCAGTAGATAGGGTGTGAAAATATTACTTAAAGAAACTGATGCAGTTCTTGAGTAGCGTGCTGGAATATTAGGTACACAATAGTGTATGACGCCATGTTTTTCAAAGGTTGGCTTGTCGTGAGTCGTGAGTTCGCTGGTTTCAAAACATCCCCCCATATCAATACTTACATCAACAATTACGGCCCCTGGCTTCATCAATTCTACCATGGCTTCATTGACTAGAATTGGGGCCCTGTTTTTCCCTTTAGAAGCGCCTATTGCTACATCGCATCGCATCAGCGCTTTCATTAAATTCTTGGGTTGCATTGTTGAAGTGTAGACACGCCTTCCAACATTGGCTTGTAGTGTTCTTAATTTAGTGATGGAATTGTCAAAAACTCGCACATTAGCTCCAAGACCAATTGCTGACTTCGCAGCATATTCACCAACGATACCAGCTCCAATAATGACCACTTCGGTTGGTGGTATCCCACTAATATTTCCAAGCATCAAACCGTTGCCCTCATTAGTTATGGACATGATTTCTGAGGCAATCAAAATTGAGGCTGCACCTGCAATTTCACTTATCTGCCTTACTGCAGGGAAAGTTCCATCATTATCTTTTATAAACTCGAAACCAAGTGCCGTTATTTTTTTCTTTGATAGGGCTTCAAAATAAGCTTTATTTTGCATCTTTAATTGAAGCGCCGAAATTAAAACTGCGTTAGGTTTAATCATTTCAATTTCATCAAGAGTTGGGGGTTCGACTTTTAGAATGATTGGGGATGAAAACACCTTGGCAGTATCACTCGTGATTTCAGCTCCAGCTTCACTGTATTCACTGTCATTAAAAGCGGCATTATTTCCAGCTTCACTTTCAATCAAAACCCGATGACCATTGTTGGTGAGTGCAGATACAGCATCTGGAGTTAAACAAATACGCTTTTCCTGAAAGGATCTTTCTTTAGGAACGCCAATAAACAAAGAGGTGCTGTCACTTGAAATCTCTAAGCGTTCCTCTTTTGGCAGCAGCTGTGCCTTTGAAAAGGGAGATTTTAATTTTTGCATACTTGGTTGTGTTGATGTTGCAAATTACAATTATTTTTTCAACTTAAATTATTCAACTTGTGCTTAAATCCGTTCTAATTCACGCTCTTGATTTGATAAAATTGAAAGTTTGACAGTTGTTGTGTTGTTTGGGAGTAGTGGTTTGATTTTATCAGGCCATTCTACGAAATTCCAATTACCAGAGTAAAAATAATCCTCAATTCCAATGTCTAAGGCTTCGATTTGATTTTTTATTCTGTAAAAATCAAAATGATATACAATGTCGGATTTTACTTTGTATTCATTTACAATTGAAAATGTGGGACTGGATGCTTTTGATTTACCTCCTAAAATTTTCACCATGGCTGAAATTAAAGTTGTTTTTCCACTGCCCATTTCACCCTTGAAAAGAATTGTTTTTGTTTTGGATTCCTCCAACAATTTTCGGGCTATTTTATCAATGTCTTTTAAGGAGTATTTTAGAATCATACGCTTTATCTTGGATTTAAAACAACAAATGGAATCAAGACCTCCTCTAAGGATATACCACCGTGTTGGTAAGAATTCTTGTAATAACTGACATAGTGGTTGTAATTGTTTGGATAGGCAAAAAACAAATTACTTTTCGCGAAAATAAATGAACTGTTCATCGAAATGGAGGGCAGACCAATAGTACTAGGATTTTTAGCTGCAAACACGTCTTTGCTCTCAAAGCTTAGGCTGCGCCCTGTTTTGTAACGTAAATTTAGACTGGTATTTTTATCACCAATAACTTTTGAAGGATTTTTAACATTTATCGTACCGTGGTCTGTCGTAATGATCAGTTTAAAATTAAGCTGTTGCGCCTGCTTTATGATATCTAGAAGGGGGGAGTTTTTAAACCAGCTTTGTGTTAGCGAACGATAACCGCGATCATCCGACGCTAGTTCTTTGATGACTTCCATTTCTGTTTTAGAGTGGGAGAGCATGTCTACGAAATTGTAAACAACGACTGTTAAATCATTGCTGGCTTTGCTTTTGAAATTTTCAGCTAATTTTTTTCCGGCTTTTAAATTTGTAATCTTTATATACTCATGTGTCAAATTCGAAAGTCCCAAGCGCTGCAGTTGTGTTTCTAGAAATTTGTCCTCGTATAAGTTTTTTCCACCTTCGTCAATGTCATTTTTCCAATATTCTGGGTAATGCGTTTCCATCTCTTTAGGAGTAAGCCCAGAAAAAATGGCATTTCTTGCATATTGAGTAGCAGTTGGTAAGATACTGTAATAAAGCATTTCGTCTTTTACTTTATAATGTGAATTGACAGTAGACTCCATAGTCTTCCATTGATCGAATCTTAAATTATCAATAACAACTAACAAGGTGGGTTGTTCTGTACCGACTTCAGGGACGATTTTGGTTTTAAAAAGTGTATGTGATAAAATCGGGGCATTTTCGTTTTGAAACCATTGCGAGTAGTTTTTATCAATAAATTTAGAGAATTGTGCGTTTGCCTCTGTTTTTTGGGCCTCTAATATTTCAAACATTGTTACGTCCTGAGAATTTTCTAATTCTAACTCCCAATAAATTAATTTTTTATACAGATCAGCCCACGCATCAAAAGAGTTGATATCGTTCATTTCCATGGCAATTTTTCGAAATTCTTGAAGATAATTTGAAGATGTTTTTTCTGAGATTAAACGGCTATGGTCTAAGTTTTTTTTAAGGCTGAGTAGAATTTGATTAGGATTAACTGGCTTAATAAGATAATCAGCGATTTTACTACCAATCGCCTCTTCCATGATATATTCTTCCTCACTTTTGGTAATCATTACAACGGGAATATTTGATTTTATTTCCTTCAACTCAGACAAAGTTTCTAAACCCGATAAACCCGGCATGTTTTCATCTAAAAAAACAATATCAAAATCGTTAGATTTAAATATCTCAAGGGCTTCAGTTCCACTTTGACAAGGACAAATCTTATAGTTTTTTTTCTCTAAAAATATAATATGAGGTTTTAAAAATGAAATCTCATCATCCACCCACAAAACATTGATTTCTCTCATAAATTTATCTGTTTAAAAATTATATACACTGATTTTTATTACTTTTACGAGCAATAAAAATTTGGATTCTCATTTAGCGTCTAAAATAAAATTTAATTCCTTTGAATACCAAAAACAAGCTCAAAATATTTAACGACCCAATTTATGGGTTTATTACAATCCCTAGCACTTTAATTTTTGACTTAATTGCACATCCTTATTTTCAAAGGCTCAGAAGAATAACCCAGATGGGACTTTCTTATCTTGTTTATCCCGGTGCACATCATACGCGATTTCATCATGCATTGGGAAGTTTGCATCTGATGCAAAAAGCGGTAAGAATTTTAAAATTTAAAGGCACAAATATTTCTAAAGCGGAGGAAAATGCCCTGTATGTTGCCATACTTTTACACGATATTGGACATGGCCCATTTAGCCATGCCATTGAACACAGTTTGTTAGAAGGCGTTAGCCATGAATTTATTTCATTGCGTTTTATGGAAATTTTAAATGATGAATTTAATGGGCAATTGTCCTTAGCCATCACCATGTTTAAAGGTGAATATGAGCGCCCATTTTTTGGTCAGTTAATTTCTGGTCAATTGGATATGGACCGTTCCGATTACCTAAAACGCGATAGTTTTTACACTGGTGTATCGGAGGGTAATATCAACAGTGAGCGTTTGATTTCGATGATGAATGTTGTCTCGGATGAATTGGTTATTGAAGAAAAAGGAATCTATTCGATAGAGAAGTTTCTCTCAGCTCGTCGTTTGATGTATTGGCAAGTATATCTACATAAAACAGGGGTAGTAGCGGAAAACATGATCATCAATGTTTTAAAACGTGCCAAAATGCTTTCTCAATCAAATGCCCCCTTGTTTGTAAGTCCCGAACTTGATTTTTTCTTAAAAACTGAGATCCATGCCTCAAATCTTACAAAGCCCATATTAGAAAGCTTTTCCGAATTAGATGATAATGATCTTGTTTCTGCTTTGAAATCCTGGAAAAATCATCCAGATTTTGTTTTAAGTAATCTTTCTAAAAGACTTTTAGATCGACAGTTGCTTAAGATTGAATTTTATCCGAAACAGGACATCAAGCTAGCGCTTAAAACCACCATAGAAAAATTCAAAATACATTTAAATTTAGACGACTCTGAAATTCCATTTTTTGTATTTGATGGCATCATTTCAAATATAGCCTATGATTCTAAAAAACACCCCATTACAATTCTTCAAAAAGATGGAAAAACTACAAATCCAAATGAAAGCTCTAAATTGTTAAATCTCAAAGGGATGACAAAAAAAGTGACTCAATACTATATCTGCTCTCCCAAAGTATTGCTATGATAATTTTTTATATTTTTGCAATGGTATGAAATTTACAGCCAGCCAAATAGCAGAATTACTCAATGGAACCGTTGTTGGGGATGAGAATGCTGAAGTCTTTAAACTTTCTAAGATTGAGGAAGGGTCTACAGGATCTTTAACTTTTCTTTCAAATACAAAATACACCCCTTTCATATATTCAACAAATGCGTCTATCACCATAGTTGACAACAACTTTATCCCTGAAAAAGAAATCACTACCACTTTGATTAAAGTTTCTAATGCTTACTCTGCATTCTCTACGCTTTTAGAGCATTATAACACGATTAAATCAACCAAAACCGGTATTGAATCCCCTGTTAAAATATCTAATTCTGCAGCTTATGGAACTGATGTTTACATTGGGGCATTTTCATATATTGGTGACCATGTTAAAATTGGTGATAATGTAAAAATTTATCCAAATTGTTATATTGGTGACAATGTGATAATTGGAGATGGGACAACACTTCAATCAGGTGTGAAAATTTATTCTGACTGTATCATTGGGGATCAATGCAATCTTGAAGCTAACGCAGTCATTGGTGCAGACGGTTTTGGATACTCCCCAAACAATGAAGGGGTCTATAAAAAAGTACCTCAAATTGGAAATGTAGTCATACATGATTGCGTTGACATTGGAGCTAGTACTACCATTGATCGTGCAACAATGGGGTCTACAGTCATACACCGAGGTGTGAAATTAGACAATCAAATACAAATTGCTCACAATGTTCAAATAGGAGAAAATACAGTCATCGCTGCTCAATCAGGCATCGCAGGTTCAACAAAAATTGGAAAAAATTGCCAAATTGGTGGACAAGTCGGAATTGTTGGTCATATTAAAATTGGAGACAATGTAAAAATCCAGGCCCAATCCGGAATTTCTAAAAATGTTGGAAATGATGAATTTCTTCAAGGCACGCCCGCATTTGGTTACAATGATTATTATAAATCCTACGTTCACTTCAAAAACCTACCAAAACTCGCCAATACTATCAGTGCGCTTGAAAAAAAAAATAAAAAATGATTACAAAAACCCAAGCCAAACAAACTACGATTTCTAAAGAAATATCTCTTAACGGAGTTGGACTTCACACTGGCAAGAACGTTGAAATTAAATTTTTACCAGCACCAGCCAATTCTGGTTATGCTTTTGTGCGTATAGATCTAGAGGGCGCTCCAGTCATTAAAGCGGATGCCAATTTAGTAACCAGTACACAACGCGGTACTTGTTTGGAAAA
Source organism: Flavobacteriaceae bacterium (assembly GCA_002709185.1). Next base: position 12,822 of record PAQB01000022.1, on the reverse strand, counting down.
GAACGGAGTCAGCATTCAAACCTGTGAACATGTTTTAGCTGCTTTGGTGGGTTTAGAAATTGACAATGTTACAATTGAACTCAATAATGCAGAACCCCCCATTATGGACGGTTCATCTAAGTTTTTTGTGGAAGCTTTAGAATCCGCAGGAATCAAAACTCTAGATACATTTAGAGACGTTTTTGTTGTGAAGGATGTCATTTCTTATGTTGATGAGGAGACTGGTAGTGATATCACGATTATTCCGTCTGATGAATATCAAGTGACGACCATGGTTGACTTTGGCACCAAGGTTTTGGGAACCCAAAATGCAACCTTATCAAAATTATCAAATTTCAAATCTCAAATTTCTAATTCCAGAACCTTTAGTTTTTTGCATGAGTTAGAAATGCTTTTGGAGGAAGGTCTTATTAAAGGTGGAGACTTGAACAATGCCATAGTATATGTTGACAAACCTTTGTCAAAGAATACAATGGAAAAACTAAAAGAAGCTTTCAACAAAGATTCTATTGCAGTGAAGCCCAATGGAATTTTGGACAACCTTAACTTGCATTATCCAAATGAAGCTGCACGACACAAACTATTAGATGTTATTGGTGATTTAGCCCTGATAGGCATTCGTCTTCAAGGCAAAGTTATTGCCAACAAACCTGGGCATTTTGTCAATACTCAATTTGCTAAAAAAATGTCAAAAATCATTAAAATAGAACGTCGCAACAATATGCCAGCGGTTGATTTAAATCAAACCCCTGTTATGGATGTGAATGCCATCATGGATATGTTGCCACACCGCCCACCATTTTTAATGATCGATAAAGTTTTTGAATTGTCCCCCAATCATGTCATTGGATCAAAGAATGTAACAATGAACGAGTCTTTTTTTCAAGGTCACTTTCCTGGCACTCCTGTCATGCCTGGTGTACTAATTGTTGAAGCAATGGCACAGACTGGTGGAATTCTTGTTTTGAATACCGTCCCTGACCCCGAAAACTATCTAACCTTTTTTATGAAAATTGATAAAGTTAAATTTAAACAAAAGGTCGTTCCAGGAGATACACTTATTTTTAGCTGCTCACTAATCACTCCGATTAGGAGAGGCATTTGTCACATGCAAGGATTTACTTATGCTAATGGGAAATTATGCGCGGAAGCCGAATTGATGGCGCAAATTTCTAAAATCAAATAAAAATTTAAAAGATGAATCAACCGCTTGCTTATGTACATCCCGGGGCCAAGATTGCCAAAAATGTTGTGATTGAGCCTTTTACAACAATTAATAACAATGTCATAATTGGAGAGGGGACATGGATTGGTTCTAACGTCACCATAATGGAAGGTGCACGAATCGGTAAAAACTGTAATATTTTTCCTGGCTCTGTTATCTCAGCAAACCCACAGGACTTAAAATATGATAACGAGGACACTATTGTGCAAATCGGAAATAATGTTACCATTCGAGAATGTGTTACCATTAATAGAGGAACGACAGACAGAATGAAAACCGTTATTGGTGACAATTGCCTCATCATGGCCTATTGCCATATAGCGCATGATTGTACTGTTGGCAAAAATTGTATTTTTTCAAACAACAGTACACTTGCAGGACATATTACAGTAGGTGATTATGTTGTTTTAGCCGGTATGACAGCAGTACATCAATTCTGTGCTATTGGCAATCATGCATTTGTAACAGGGGGTTCTTTAGTTCGTAAAGATGTACCTCCATATGTCAAAGCCGCACGCGAGCCGCTTTCATATGTGGGGATTAATTCTGTAGGCTTGAGAAGAAGAGGTTATAGCACTGAAAAAATTAGAGAAATACAGGGTATTTATAGGTTATTATATCAAAAAAATTACAACAATTCACAAGCTTCAGCAATTATTGAAGCCGAAATGGAAGCAACTTCTGAACGCGATGAAATATTACAATTTATTAAAAACTCTCATCGTGGTATCATGAAAGGGTACTTCACATCCAACTAAAACTATGGCAAATACATCCGACATTCGAAATGGTTTATGCATACGTTACAACCATGATATTTTTAAAATTATTGAATTTTTACATGTAAAGCCTGGAAAAGGACCTGCGTTTGTTCGTACGAAATTAAAAAGTGTTACCACAGGAAAAGTGATTGACAACACCTTTTCTGCAGGCCATAAAATTGACGATGTCCGTGTAGAAACCCACAAATTTCAATATCTCTATCCCGAAGGCGATCAATTCCATTTTATGAACGTGGAAGATTACAACCAGATTACCATAAACAAAGCGGCCATTGATAATCCCGGTTTGCTCAAAGAAGGTGAGCTTGTAACAGTTATCATTAATTCTGAAGATGAGATGCCACTTTCAGTTGATATGCCTGCCAGTGTTATTTTAGAAGTAACTTCCACAGAACCAGGAGTTAAAGGCAATACTGCTACAAATGCTACTAAGCCTGCGACTGTTGAAACGGGTGCCACTATTATGGTACCATTATTTATCAATGAAGGCGACAAAATAAAAGTAGAAACAGCAAAAGGGACCTACAAAGAAAGAGTCAAAGCTTAAAAGCCATGAAATTTCAAATTCCTCAGACCCTTGAAAAAATTGCATCAATTCTAAATTGTGATTTTATAGGCAACGCGGATTTTCCTGTATTGGGAATGAATGAGATTCATGTGGTTAGAGCCGGTGATATTGTTTTTGTGGACCATCCTAAATATTACGAAAGAGCGCTGAATTCGGCTGCAACAGTTATTTTGATAAATAAAGAAGTTGATTGCCCAGTTGGTAAATCACTCCTGATTTCAGATGACCCATTTCGTGATTTCAATATATTAACCAGATATTTCAAGCCTTTTGTTTGCTCATCTGTAAATATTGATCCAAAAGCCAAAATAGGCGATGGCACTCAATTACAACCAGGTATTTTTATTGGTCCAAATGTTCAAATTGGTAGCAATTGCTTCATACACGCCAACGTGACTATTGTTTCTGATACCGATATTGGCGATAATGTTGTGATTGGTTCAGGGACTGTGATTGGTGGCGATGCATTTTATTACAAAAAGCGACCTGAAGGTTTTGAGCCCCTCAATTCCGTCGGGCGTGTATGTATCGAAAATGATGTTCATATAGGAACTGCATGTACTATTGACAGAGGGGTTACAGGCGATACCACCATTGGTTCTGGCTCAAAGTTGGATAATCAAGTTCAAGTGGGTCATGACACCATAATTGGTAAAAAATGTCTAATTGCATCTCAGACGGGAATTGCAGGTTGTTGCGTTATTGAAGACGAAGTAACGCTCTGGGGTCAGGTAGGAACCAATAGTGGTATTACCATAGGATCCAAAGCAGTCATTTTAGGACAAACCGGGGTGACAAAATCGGTATCTGGTGGTAAAACTTACTTTGGCACACCCATTCAAGAATCGCGCTCAAAACTCAAAGAATTAGCCAATCTCAGACAACTACCAGAACTGATGCGAAAGTTAAAAGAAAAGTAAAATTTGTTTTTAAAAATCAACTTCAAAAAATTACCTTTGTCTCAATCAAAAAATCATCTTTAATGAGTGTATTAGTAAACAAAGATTCCAAAATAATCGTTCAAGGATTTACAGGCAGCGAAGGAACGTTTCACGCCGAACAAATGATTGCCTACGGTACCAATGTCGTTGGAGGCGTTACGCCTGGTAAAGGCGGACAAACCCATTTAGAAAAGCCTGTTTTTAATACCGTTAAGGAAGCTGTTGAGACAACAGCTGCTAATACAACCATTATTTTTGTACCGCCAGCGTTTGCTGCTGATGCCATTATGGAGGCTGCTGATGCTGGGATTGATGTCATCATTACAATAACTGAGGGCATTCCTGTGGCCGATATGATTAAGGCCTCAAATTACATTAAAGATAAAGATTGCCGTTTGGTAGGTCCTAATTGTCCTGGTGTCATCACTCCGGATGAGGCGAAAGTCGGAATCATGCCTGGTTTCGTGTTTCAAAAGGGTCGTGTTGGTGTGGTTTCCAAATCAGGAACTTTAACTTATGAAGCTGCTGATCAAGTCGTGAAGCAAGGTTTAGGGGTTTCAACAGCCATTGGTATTGGAGGTGATCCCATTATAGGCACCACAACAAAGGAAGCCTTGGAGCTACTCATTAATGATTCTGAAACCGACTGTGTGGTCATGATTGGTGAAATTGGAGGCCAGTTGGAAGGCGATGCTGCTCAATGGTATAAGAAAAGTGGAAGCAGTAAACCTGTTGTTGGCTTTATTGCCGGAGAAACGGCCCCTGCTGGACGTACTATGGGTCATGCCGGAGCCATTGTTGGCGGCAGCGATGACACTGCCCAAGCCAAAAAACACATCATGCGCGCTTGTGGTATGCACGTGGTAGATTCCCCTGCGGAAATCGGAAAAAAAGTCGCTGAAGTTTTAGGCTAATTTTTTATCCCACAGGTAATTGTACGCTACAACTTGGGCATTCAAAACGATTTCTTTTCTTTTTTAATCGAATACCATCTAAGTGTTTGACTACAAAATCCTGAATAAAGGCATAATTTGCTTGGTGGTTGTTCACATCAATTTGATGGTCTTTATACAGCTCACGGACTTGGTTGTCATATTCTTGTGAACCCCAACAGTTTGGGCAATAACCAGCGGGAGGAGAAGTTTTCGTTTTAGTCTTGGGTTTTTTAAAAAAATTAAGAAGTTGTGTAATCATTTTTAGTCATATTTATTATTCATGCTTTTTATCGTCAAACTCCCATAGGCACTTCTATCACAATAATGCTTTCTTTTGGAGGTTGTCCACTAGCACTGAAATACACCACTTTTAGATAAATATTACTGATTGAAACCCAACATGGACTTTCATTGGGTGATTTTGCATCTTTAATATAATCGGCCCAATTGTCACCACAGTGGACTCTAAGCGCTTGTCGTATTTCTTTCATGTCTAAATCAAGAAATTTTCTATGATCATCTAGAGAATACTTATATAGTGTAAACTTTTCATCCTTTTTTTTAAATTCTTTCCATTTGGATTGAAAATTCTTCCAATCAATCAAATCACAATACTCACCTTCTTTTGAAACTGCTAAAGTGTTTTGATGGGCTTGATAGAGTTTAAAACTCCCTTCCCGTTTTGGATAAATCGACATTTTTTGCCAATTCAATCGGGTTTCTATATCAACATAAACTTTGATAGTATCTTGAATCGCATAAATTTTATTTTGAGGGCCTTGATTGCTAAAAACTTCTAACTCCTCAATTTCTAAGAGGAAGTCGTCAAAAGCAAACTGAACGGCACCACGCTTTATGGGAATTTCCATCTCCAAAATTATATCGTTCCCTTTGTCTACATTTTTTAATGGTAATGGCACTGCTGTTTTATGTTCTGAAGGTTGACCTTTTTGACAAGAATCTCTGCATCCTAATAGCGTCAATCCAAAAAACAGTAGTATACATTTTATATGATTCATAGGGCAATGGTGATAAGGGTTAAAGTAATTAAATTACAATCCAAAGAAATAATACAATTCCTCATCTATAAAATCGGTATAATCGTCAATGGATGGCAGTAGCGCTATAATTAGGTCTCTAGTGTTAATTCTTTTTTTCTCGGTTTAAACGGTAAAGTCAACAGTTCCTCCGTCTTTAATTCTAATTTTTAAATCTGGATACGATACATATTCACCAGCCAGTATTCTTAGATCGGCATAGGATACTCGTGGGCCTGCTTTGACTCTGTAATCTGCAAGATTAGATTCTGTAATGACAAAATCAGCATTGGTTCTATCCAAAGTAATACCAACTGTAAAGTCTTCGTAAATTACATCAGGGCCAACTTGAATTCTCATATCAGCATAAGATACATTTTCACCAATACGGACTCTAAAATCAGGTCTAGACGTATTGCTTTCTACTTTGAAGGAAATTATTTGTGCATTGGAATGAAAGGCTAGGAGTGATACAAGAATAAAGGTAATTAGGTGTTTCATTTTAATTTTAATTTGGGTTTAATAAAGTTCAAATTTATAATTTGTAACCACCTTAAATTGTTTATGGCGGTTATCCATTTTGATTATATCAACATAAAATTTTGAAAACCTATCGAATAAAACTAATTTTAGAGCCCTATTAATTACCAAAAAACGAATGTTATGTGCCTCAACAACAACCGTATTTTGGAGGAATTCGTAATAAAGTTAAAACAGCAGCATTATGCACCCTCCAGTATAAAAGCCTATAAATCCGCCGTTAAAAATTTTTTAAAAGCATTTGAGTATCATGAGCTTCATTTGATTGAATCAAAAACCATACATAATTACATTTTAGAACTTAAATGTTTATCAGACATAAGCATTGCATATCAGCGGCAAATATTAGTGGCTATTGATAAGCTATATCTCTTTAATTTCAACAAAAAACTCAATTTATCTTCATACTATCCAAAACGAAAAACAAATCTTTTACCTAAATTTTTAAACTGTGATGAAATTAAAGCATTACTGGAAGGTTGTAAAAATATTAAGCACCTCTGCATTTTAAAACTCATGTACGGATGTGGTTTGCGGATTTCAGAAACCATTAATTTACAACTTAGCGATATTGATTTTGAGGCCATGAAATTGACCATTAGAGCTATTAACACTTCAAATAAGAGAACAGTTCCTGTACCAAAATCACTATTAATTAGTCTAAATGAGTATTTGCTAGTATATGGTCCAAAAACTTTTTTGTTTGAAGGACAAAACACCCCTCAATATTCACCTAAAAGTATTCAGAATTTCATAAAAAGATATGCCCAAAAAAATGGAATAAATAAAAAAATTACACCCTATATGTTGCGGCATTCTTATGCGACCCATCAGTTACAAAGGGGTATGAATCTCAGACTTTTACAAGAATTACTAGGGCATCTAAACATTAAAACAACTGAACGCTATAGCCATATTACAAATATTTCAACCGCAACAATATCGAATCCATTGGATCAATTGTAATTTTCACATAACGAATTGCAGATACCTATGGAATTCCTATATTTGGAGATATTATAAATCAACACACATCAAATGAAATTACTTAAAGGAAAAACCGCTATTATAACAGGTGCTAGCAGAGGTATAGGTAGTGGTATCGCTACTGTTTTTGCGCAACAAGGTGCTGACGTTGCTTTTACCTACAGCTCATCTTCAGAAGCGGCTGAATCCCTTCAAAAATCGCTTCAAGTACATGGAACAAAAGTAAAGGCTTACCAAAGCAATGCCGCAGACTTTGTCGCCGCTCAAGAACTCGCCGCCAAGGTCCTTGAGGAGTTTGGTCAAATCGATATTTTAGTAAACAATGCGGGGATTACCAAAGACAATTTATTGATGCGTATGGGAGAAGAAGATTTTGATAAAGTTATTGAAGTTAACCTGAAATCTGTGTTTAATATGACCAAAGCAGTCCAACGAACCATGCTAAAGCAACGCAAAGGCTCTATTATTAACATGAGTTCAGTGGTCGGGGTAAAAGGCAATGCAGGACAAACTAATTATGCCGCTTCTAAGGCAGGAATCATTGGGTTTTCCAAGTCTGTCGCTTTAGAATTGGGCTCACGAAACATTCGCAGCAATGTGATTGCACCAGGTTTTATTGAAACTGAAATGACTGCCAAACTAGATCCTTCAGTAGTTGAACTGTGGCGTGCTGGAATTCCATTGAAAAGAGGAGGGACAGCTGAAGATATCGCAAATGCCTGTGTCTTTCTAGCCAGTGATCTTTCAGCTTATGTTACTGGACAAACCCTGAATGTAGACGGGGGTATGCTTACCTGATGTTATTTAGATGATTTAGCATGATAGAGTCTTTGTTGTTTTACATCACACTTACTGCAATTATAGCGCTACTTGTAGCGCTTTTTCAATATAAACCCTGGGTTAAATCTACGGCTCATTTATGGGTACTCACCATATTTCGCGCTCTATCAATAGGAGCTTTATTGTTGTTGATTTTCAATCCCAAAATAGACCTCAATACTTCCCAAATTATCAAGCCTAAATTATCTATTTTAGCTGATGATACCCAGTCGATCAAATTCTTAAATAGAACAGAGTTGTTAAATTCAACTTTGAAAAAAATATCCGAAAACGAACTTCTGAATAAAAAATTTGAAATTCAAGCTTATACATTTGACAAAGATTTGTCCTTATTGGATTCTCTTGAGTTTGATGGCATGCAAACCAATATTGGTAAAAGTTTAGAAACCATTAATGCAATTCACAAAGACGATCAAGCGACTGTGGTTTTGCTTTCTGATGGTAATCAAACCATTGGTAATTCTTATTTATTCCAATCAGAATCTAGTCTACAAGCTGTATTTCCAGTTGTATTAGGAGACACCACTACTTATACAGATTTGAAAATTCAGCAGTTAAATGTCAATAAATACACCTTTTTTGGGAATAAGTTTCCTGTTGAAATTTTTGTAAATTACAATGGCAACCGAAGCATTCAATCCGATTTAAAAATTTATTCCGGTAACGCACTGTTGTTTAATGAACCCCTACAATTATCGCCGGACTCCAATTCGATATCTACAATCGCATATCTAAAAGCCAAAAGAATTGGTTTACAGCGCTTTCGTGCTGTATTGTCACCACTAACAGAGGAAAAATTAACGACCAATAATAGTGTAGAATTTGGTGTAGAAGTGATTGATCAACAAATTAAAATTGCTATAATTTCGGACAGTTCACATCCCGATTTAGGCGCCTTTAAAGCAATGCTTGAAACTCAGAAAAACTATGAAATTGAACTACGAAGTCCTAAAGAATTTTTAAAGAATGCCAGTGATTATAGTGTTGCGGTTTTATACCAACCCAGCAACCGTTTTAAATCTGTATATAAGGCCATTGAAAAGTACAACATGAACACTTTTACTGTCGGGGGTACTTTTACAGATTGGAACTTTTTAAATGATATTCAGAGCATTTTCAATCAGGAATTTACCACGCAAACTGAAGTTTACCAAGGGACTTCAAATCCTAGTTTTGAGGACTTTGTGTTGGAGCCTATTAATTTTGAAAATTATCCTCCTTTGGCTACAGTTTTTGGTAGTACCACCTTAAAGGGACAACACAATGTTTTGATTTACAAGAAGGTTAATAATATCAGCACCCAACAACCTATGTTATTTTCTTATTCTAACGCGGGCAAACGTCATGTTGTTTTATTGGCTGAAGACATATGGAAATGGCGTATGTATTGCTTCCGACAGCACCAAAGTTTTAAAAAATTTGACAACTATTTTAAATCTATTTTTCAATATTTAAGTACTCAAAAATCAACAAATCGTTTAAAAGTATTCCATACATCAATTTTTGACGGAACAGAGCGCATTGCCATTTATGCCCAGTTTTTTGGTGAAAATTTTGAATTCAATTCTAATGTTGATATGGAGATTGAGATTAAATCCAAAACTTTAAAGGCGCCTCTTATATTCCCCATGTTAGTTGAAAACAGGTCATATGTTGCCAATTTAGAGAGTCTTCAACCAGGATCTTACTCCTACAAAGTACGATTAAAGAATAAGCAGTTCTCTAAAGCTGGACGCTTTGAAATATTACCTTTTAACATTGAAGCACAGTTTTTAAACCCCAACCTAGCGCAACTTCAACAATTGGCCCTACAAACAAATGGACAGCTTTTTTATGAAGATAATGTCGATAATTTAATTTCTGAGCTCTTGCGTAATGAACAGTTTAAAAGCATTCAAAAAGTAGAGAAAAAATCTGTACCTTTGATTCACTATAAATTGCTCTTATTGCTGTTACTCTTAAGTCTCGCCTCTGAGTGGTTTATTAGAAAATATTTCGGATTAATTTAATAACTAAATCTATTTAAAATGCAAAATTTTCCTAAAATCGGTCTTCCTATTATATTTGCCATTGGCTTAGCCGTAGTCATTATTTCAAAAGCAGCTGTTACCATTGGTCCAGGTGAAGGCGGTGTGTTGTTCGAACGCTTTGGAGATGGTATCAATACTGAGAAAACTTATGGTGAAGGCTTTCATATTGTAGCGCCTTGGAACACTATGTTAATTTTTAAAGTACGCCAGCAATCCATTTCAGATGAAATGAATGTACTTTCTGTAAACGGGCTTGAAGTACGTGTCAATGGTACCATTTGGTACGAACCAGAATATGAAAATCTTGGTAAACTTATCAAAACCAAAGGACAAGATTACGTGTTAGAACTCTTAAACCCTGCAGTAAACGCTGCAGCTCGAAGTGTGGTTGGACGCTATACGCCTGAGCAGTTGTATTCCAGTAAGCGGGATGTGATTGAGCAAGAAATATTGGATGAAGTGGTAAACCTCATGAAAGGTCAATATTTAAATGTGAAACGTGTGCTAGTTGAAGATGTTAAACTTCCAGAAACCATTAAAAATGCAATTGAAGGGAAGTTAAAGCAAGAGCAACAATCTCTAGAATACGAGTTTAGGTTGGTCACTGCCGATAAAGAAGCCCAAAAGCAGCGTATTGAAGCCCAAGGAAAGGCAGATGCAAACCGTATTTTAAGTGCCTCTTTAAATGAAAAAATTCTTCAAGACAAGGGAATTGAAGCTACGGTTAAACTGGCCGAATCGCCCAACAGCAAGGTGATTGTAATTGGTTCTGGTGATTCAGGCATGCCTATCATCCTAGGCAATCAATAATTATGGTACCCTTGGTGTTTTAAACCATGTTTCAAAAGCGTTATTACTATCTTGTTAAATTTCAATTTTTAGGATACCGCTTTCATGGTTGGCAAAAGCAACCCAACACCAAGACCTTACACTTAATGATCGATCGCACTTTAAAATATGTGCTTAAAGATCGGTATTTTAAAACTCTAGCGGCCAGTAGAACCGATGCGAAGGTATCGGCTCAAGAGGCCGCTTTTGAATTATTCTTAAGAGACCACCCACTTGAGGATATAGATCAATTTATGGTCGCTTTTAATGCCAATTTACCCCAAGACATTCGTGCCCTTTCGATTAAGCAAGTTTCTGCCGATTTTAACATCATTCAGGATTCTAAATTCAAAGAATACCATTATTTGTTCTCAGAAGGGCAGAAGTGCCATCCATTTTGTGCGCCAATATTAACAACTGTTTTAGAGCCTTTAAACATTGCTGTAATGAAAAAAGGCGCAAACTGCTTTCAAGGGACTCATAATTTTAAGTCTTATTGTTATAAGGCTACAGACAAAGGATTATACGAGCGAACTCTAGATTGTTGCGAACTGATTGAAAATACATTGTATCAAGCTAATTTTTTTCCAAAAAAAAGTTACATGCTTCGTATCATTGGAAAAGGGTATGGCCGACATCAAATTCGCTTAATGATGGGTGCCCTAATCGCATTGGGTAGAGGAGAGGTAGACCTTGAATTTATTGGGGAGAGTTTACAACCAAATTCAAAAGTAAAAATTAATTTTATTGCCCCTGCATCTGGTTTGATTCTTCATAAAATAGAATTTTAAAGTCTAAATCAGTTGGTCCTCCAAACGTGTTTTTAGCATTGAAAAGATACGTTTGTTAATGGCTGATATATGCCATTCATAATAATCCATTTCCGCATTTGTGAAAAGCCCGATAACAATGCCTAAAAAGCGTTGTTTTAAACTTGAATTTGTATTAAAATGCCGTTGAATTGCTATGTGTTTCTCTTCAGAATTAAAGGTCTTAAAATCTTTTTTTTTACGTCTTAATTCATCTAAAAACACACTTACAAAAATAGTATTCTGTAATTTTAGAATAGGCCGTAAGACCTTGTTTTGAAAAACTTCAAGATCTAAGGTCTTAGTTGTGTTTTGTATGGATGGGATTTCAGGACGACCTTTCAAAAGGAATTGGTCTCTAGAATTTATGCTCATAAATTTTAAGATCAAAAGTAGAAGCGGCCGCAATAACATGGTCAAAAATATCAGCAATAATATATTCATAGTTTTGCCAGCGCTTATCACTGCTAAAGGCATAAATTTCAATGGGTAATCCCTTTTCAGTAGGTTCCAATTGACGGGCCATGATCATCAGGTCTTTATTGATGGCAGAATGGTTTTCAATGTATGATTCAATGTATTTACGAAACACTCCTATATTAGTGAGGTTTCTTCCATTAATTGACAGTGTTTTGTCGATATCATTTTCGGAATTGTAAGCAGCGATATCTTCGGATTTTTGAGTGATATAGTCTTTGATTAAATCAACGCTTAATAACTTATTTATATCTGTTTCATTTAAATGACGAACACTCGACATGCGAATATTTAATGCCCGCTTGATGCGTCTTCCGCCAGATTGTGTCATACCACGCCAATTTTTAAAAGAATCTGAAATGAGGGCGTAAGTTGGAATGGTCGTAATGGTATGGTCAAAATTTCGAACTTTAACTGTTGCGAGATTAATTTCAATCACATCGCCGTCGGCGCCATATTTTTGAAAGGTGATCCAATCTCCGATGCGTACCATATCATTGACTGAGACTTGAATACTGGCCACAAAACCAAGAATCGTATCTTTAAATACCAAGATGATAACAGCTGAAACCGTCCCCAGTCCCGCCATAAATTCCCAAAATGTAATACCAGAGACTGCGGCAAAAACGGCAAAAATCCCCGTTAACCATATGAAAATCATAAGCACTTGAATGTAGCTGTCAATAGGTTTGTCTTTAAGACGTTCAAAGGTTTTGAGAAAATCTCTTATGGATCTGAAGATGCTGCTCAACCCCCATATAACAAGTGAAATACCGATGACTAAAATGAACTTTTCAAAGAAAAACTTCCACTGTGGGTGCTC
>PAQB01000021.1 GCA_002709185.1 Flavobacteriaceae bacterium | reverse complement strand
TAAACCTGATATAAAATCAAGATTGCCTTGTATGAATTGTGAATATTCCGATTGTTTATCCGCTAAAAATGTGATGGCAATGGCTTCTAAATAAGGGAGTTTATTACCAGCACTGTCATTTTCAAAATAGCGCTGGTTTTTTCGAAAGACTAATTTGTTATTTTCAGACCATTTTTTTTTAAAAAATGGACCCGTGCCAATGGGGTAACTCCTAAAATCACTCCCATAATATTCAATAATTTCTTTGGGTACTACACTGCAATATTTCATGCTTAGCAATCCAAGAAAGGCTGGGAAAGGATGTTTCAATTTAATTTGAAAAGTATGGGGGTCTTTGGTAATAAATTTATCAACAGAAGACAATACCCAAACCCCAGGAGACGCGAGTTTTGGATCTAGCAATCTCTTAAAACTGAACTCAAAGTCAGCTGCTGTAACCAAACGTGTTTTTGTCGGGCCAAATTTTTCATGATCATGAAAATAAACATCTGGTTTTAAGTAAAAAGTATAAAGTGTGCCGTTCTCTGAGATTTCCCATTCATTAGCTATACTGGGCCTAATTTTCATGTTTTCATCCAACTGCACAAGCCCGTTAAACAACTGGTGAACCGCCCAAATATTGGCATTGTCTTTTGCGAATGCAGGATCTAAGCTGCTGATATTTTTATGCTCATTGTAGCGAAATACTTGTCTGTCTAAAGCCTTTTCATCCGAATGACTACAGCCCAATAAAAGAAGCGCAGTTAAAAAAGTAGCAGTGCTAAAATTTAATAAATTAGAGGGTTGTTTTGCCATTAGCTTGGTTCGTCGTAACTTTGTTTTTCTTTGTAAATGTACAAGAATGATTGCAACAAAAAAAGTAGCTTTTTACACTTTGGGCTGCAAACTAAATTTTTCAGAAACTTCCACCATCGCAAGAGATTTTCAAAACGAAGGCTTTGAGCGGGTTGATTTTTCTGATTTTGCGGACATTTACGTAATCAACACATGTTCGGTGACTGAAAACGCTGACAAACGCTTTAAAACCATTGTAAAACAAGCGCTTCAGGTCAATATAGATGCTTTTATCATCGCCATAGGATGTTACGCCCAACTTCAACCTCAAGAATTGGCAGATGTATATGGCGTTGATTTGGTGTTAGGGGCTACCGAAAAGTTTAAAATTACAGATTACCTTAATGATCTTTCCAAACAATCAGTTGGGTCTGTACATGCTTGTGAAATCGAGGCTGCTGATTTTTATGTTGGCAGTTACTCAATAGGGGACCGCACCCGAGCCTTTCTCAAAGTTCAAGATGGATGTGATTACAAATGCACCTATTGTACCATTCCGCTTGCACGCGGAATTTCTAGAAGTGATACTTTACAGAATGTTTTAAGTAATGCCCATGAGATTTCAAAAAAAGGGATTCAAGAAATTGTGCTTACAGGTGTGAACATTGGGGATTATGGCAAAGGAGAATTCGGTAATAAAAAGCACCAACATACATTTTTAGAATTGATCCAAGCTTTAGACAACGTTGAGGGCATCAAGCGCCTTCGAATTTCATCTATTGAGCCCAACTTGTTAAAAAATGAAATGATTGATTTTGTATCAAAAAGTAATCGTTTTGTGCCGCATTTTCACATTCCACTTCAAAGTGGAAGTAACATGGTCTTAAAAAATATGAGAAGACGTTATATGCGTGAATTATATGAAGAACGCGTTGCACTGATAAAAAAACAAATGCCAGATGCTTGCATTGGTGTGGATGTCATTGTTGGTTTTCCTGGAGAAACGGAAGCCCTTTTTCTCGAGACATTTAATTTTTTAAACGCATTAGATATTTCTTATTTGCACGTTTTTACATACTCCGAGCGGCCAAACACATTGGCTGCTTCCATGGAAAATGCAGTGCCTAAGAACATAAGAACAAAGCGCAGTAAATTATTGCGTGGTTTATCCGTAAAAAAAAGGAGAGCGTTTTATAAAAGTCAATTAGGATCAGTTCGTACCGTTCTATTTGAAGGTGAAAATAAATCAGGATACATCCATGGGTTTACAGAAAACTATGTCAAAGTAAAAACACCATGGAATCCCACACTCGTAAATACATTGCATGAAGTTGAACTTACTAAAATTGATAGTGATGGACTGGTTCGATTTGAATTTGTTCAAACGCTAGTGTCCTGTTAGATCCGAATGCCTACTGGTAACATCTTTTTATAGCGTCGATTTCTTTTGATGAACTTTGCAATTGGAGGGCTTGTTGGTACAACGCTGATGTTTTTTTCGCTAATATTTTCTAAAACAACTTTTATAAAATCTTCAGAAAATTCCTGAGAAGCCATATGTTCTGGAATATTGAGCTTTGTAAGAAAAATTTTACGTTCTTGTTGGGAGTATTCAATGGTAGCCATATTGGTACCAATTTTCACTTCATACTGACGCAAAAAAGTATTGTCTACAAGATTTGAAGCTGTTAGCATAACAATAAGATTGTGATTGTTGAGAATAATTCAATGCAAATTTACAAAAAAAACTACTGATTTTCTGAACTTTAACATTTTTCAACCCAAGACAGCAGTAATAATCCTAAACAGGGCTTCACACTTATCGATTTTTTTTTAAATTGTATCTTCCAAAATTATAACAAAATGTCTCGTTTAAAATTTACCTATTTTTTCATAATTTGTCTTGCTTTACTGATTTTTTTGTCTTCGTCTTTCAAAAGCCAGTCAGACGAACAAAATTCCCAAAAACATCCATTATCTGATTACAATGTATATGCACTCCCTTTACCAAAAACACTTGATTTTTCTGGTGAATCGATGCCTTTAATCAAACAAGACGTTAAGGAGCGAATGGACAGAGAACTTTTGGTGAATACCTACTGGCAATCCAATGGCTTTCTATTGCTTAAACGCGCCCACAAGTACTTCCCAATCATAGAGCCTATTTTAGAGGCTTACGGTGTCCCAGACGATTTTAAATATTTGGCATTGATTGAAAGTGGTCTACAAAATGTTACTTCACCTGCTGGTGCGAAAGGATTTTGGCAAATAATGAAATCTACTGCTAAAGAATATGGATTAGAGGTTAATGCAAATGTTGACGAGCGCTATAACCTTATTTTGTCAACTAAAGTTGCATGTGAATACCTATTAAAAGCCAAACAAAGATTTGGTTCTTGGACCTTGGCCGCAGCTTCTTACAACGCCGGGATGAATGGAATTGCCTCTGAGCTAGAGCGTCAATCGGTCGATAATTACTACGATATGTTGTTGGGACAAGAAACAGGTCGTTATGTGTTTAGAATTGTAGCACTTAAGGAAATTACTAACAATGCCAAGAAATACGGCTTTAATTATACAGATGCCGATCTCTACAATTACCCCCCTACATTCTCAGTGGAGGTTGATACCGCAGTCAGTGATTTTGTGCAATTTGCCGAAGGGTTTGGGATTAATTACAAGCAATTAAAAATTCACAATCCCTGGCTAAGAGAGACGTTTTTGAATAATAAATCAAGGAAAAAATACAACATTGAAATCCCTGAAATTAATGGCATTGATTCAAATAATTAACGTCTTCGACCAGCATTTCCTTGTCCAAAATGCTGATTGGGGATGGAGGCCTTTTTCATTTGCTGCTTCATCATCTTAATTTGCTCGCTGAGCATGTTCCTTTTATCGAGTTTTTGTGCTTCGGAAAGTAAGCGTTGTGCTTCCAGTTTTCGTCGTTTTGTAAATGCAATCCCCGCCAAGTTAAGTTTGGCCATTGCCAGGTCGTGATCCATGGAAAGTCCTAGATTGACTGCATTTTTAAAGAATTTTTCAGCGGCATTCATATTGGTTTGAGACACCATGATGCCTTTTAAGAAATTATAATAGCCTTGTTGCTTTTTAGTCAGAGCCGATTGAGGATTTTTAATTTTACTCAGCCAAGCTTCAGTTCCAGCAAAATCTTGCTTTCTAAGTTTTAAAAACGCCAATAGAATAAATTCGTTTTTGTAGTACAAAAACAAAAAAGTAAGCCCAATTAAAATAAACATAATGCCGTTGCCTATGAAAGTCTCAATAAATTGATAGACCGCATATACAAAACATGCAATGAACAAGACAAGTTTGATATTTTTATTGAACATATTTTCAGTTTAAAATGGAATACAAATGTAATAAAAACAAAACAAAATATTTTTATAATAAGATTTGTTGAACTAAAAACTCTTTGTATATTTGCGCGACTCTAATTTTGAAGTATAATAAACTTAATAATTTTAGATTCCTATATCGGATTTTAAAGATTAAACAACATGAAAAGAACATTCCAACCTTCCAAAAGAAAACGTAAAAACAAGCACGGTTTTAGGGAAAGAATGGCCTCTGCTAATGGCAGAAAGGTCTTGGCTAGAAGACGTGCAAAAGGACGTAAAAAGTTGAGTGTTTCATCTGAAATCCGTCATAAAAAATAATGATTAACAATTGTTAATATATTAAAGGTGTTACTGTTTGTAACGCCTTTTTTTATATCCAAAGGTTATTTAAATTTGAAAAATATTTTTCTGAAAAACAACTTGCTAACATAATGCCAAAAAGAAACGATCTAAAATCCATTCTCATCATCGGCTCAGGGCCCATTATTATTGGTCAAGCTTGTGAATTTGATTATTCTGGTTCACAAGCCTTGCGATCTCTGCGAGAAGATGGAATCGAAACCATTCTAATCAACTCTAATCCAGCGACCATCATGACGGATCCCTCTATGGCCGATCATGTTTATTTGTTGCCTTTGAACACCAAGTCCATTTTAAAAATTTTGAAAGCGCACCCACAGATTGATGCAGTTCTACCAACCATGGGTGGACAAACGGCTCTAAATTTGTGTATTGAAGCGGATGAAAAAGGAATTTGGGAAGATTATGATGTTGAAATTATCGGGGTTGATATTGACGCGATAAACATAACAGAAGATCGTGAGAAGTTTCGAGAACTGATGTTAAAAATTGGCATTCCAATGGCGCCTCAAGCCACGGCAAACTCCTATCTAAAAGGTAAGGAAATTGCACAAGAATTTGGTTTTCCTCTTGTGATTAGAGCATCTTTTACATTAGGGGGTGCAGGTGCTTCCATTGTTCACAAAGAAGAAGATTTTGATGAACTTTTAAAGCGTGGTCTTGAGATATCGCCCATTCACGAGGTCATGATTGACAAGGCGCTAATGGGCTGGAAAGAATATGAATTAGAATTGCTTCGTGACGATAACAATAATGTTGTGATTATATGTTCCATAGAAAATATGGATCCCATGGGCATCCATACAGGAGATTCCATCACTGTAGCTCCTGCAATGACTTTAAGCGACACCACCTACCAGAAAATGCGTGATATGGCCATTCATATGATGCGAAGCATCGGAGATTTTGCTGGAGGGTGTAATGTTCAATTTGCAGTAAGTCCAGATAAAAATGAGGACATTATCGCCATAGAAATCAATCCGAGGGTTTCCCGATCCTCTGCACTTGCTAGCAAGGCTACTGGTTATCCAATTGCCAAAGTCGCAGCGAAATTAGCAACCGGATACACCCTTGACGAGCTAGAAAATCAGATTACCAAATCAACTTCAGCTCTTTTTGAACCCACTTTGGATTATGTGATTGTCAAGATACCACGCTGGAACTTTGATAAATTTGAAGGCAGCGACCGAGAACTAGGGCTTCAAATGAAAGCTGTTGGAGAGGTCATGGGGATCGGTCGATCTTTCCAGGAGGCCTTACATAAGGCAACACAATCCTTAGAAATCAAGCGCAATGGCTTGGGCGCCGATGGTAAAGGCTACAAAGACTACGATCAAGTCATTAGCAAGCTAAAACACGCCAGTTGGGACCGTGTTTTTGTGATATATGATGCCATTCAAATGGGGATTCCACTGTCTAGAATTTACGAAATCACCAAAATTGACATGTGGTTTTTAAAACAATACGAGGAACTGTATTTTCTTGAAAAAGAAATTTCGAATTTCGATATTGAAACCATTACAAAACCCCTGCTTTTAGAAGCCAAGCAAAAAGGTTACGGAGACCGTCAAATTGCTCATATGCTAAGCTGTTTAGAAAGTGAAGTATATAAAAGACGGAAAGAGTTTGAAATCAATCGTGTATACAAGTTAGTAGATACCTGTGCTGCAGAGTTTGAAGCCAAGACGCCTTATTATTATTCTACTTTTGAGAGTGAAATGACCACCAGAGAAGGGGTTAAATGTGTACAGAATGAAAGTATTGTATCTGAGAAAAAGAAAGTTGTTGTATTGGGGTCTGGTCCAAATCGTATTGGTCAAGGAATTGAGTTTGATTATTGTTGTGTTCATGGCGTTTTAGCTGCCGCTGAATGTGGTTACGAAACCATTATGATAAATTGTAATCCTGAAACAGTATCAACCGATTTTGATACTGCAGATAAACTTTATTTTGAGCCTGTTTTTTGGGAACATATTTATGACATCATTCAGCATGAAAAACCTGAGGGTGTTATTGTTCAACTCGGAGGCCAGACCGCCCTCAAACTGGCAGAAAAGTTGGACCGTTACGGCATAAAGGTTTTGGGTACAAGTTACCAATCATTAGATTTAGCGGAAGACCGTGGTTCTTTTTCTACATTATTAAAAAACAACAACATTCCATATCCAGAATTTGATACGGCTGAAACTGCGGACCAAGCCTTGCAAGTGGCAGACAAACTGAACTTCCCAATTTTAGTCAGACCTTCCTATGTTTTAGGGGGGCAAGGCATGAAGATTGTCATAAACAAGGAAGAGTTAGAAGCCCATGTGGTCGATTTACTTCAAAAAATCCCCAATAACAAATTGCTACTTGATCATTATTTAGACGGCGCAATTGAAGCTGAGGCTGATGCTATATGTGATGGGGAGAATGTTTATATTATTGGGATTATGGAGCACATTGAACCTTGTGGCATTCACTCTGGAGACAGCAATGCGACATTACCCCCCTTTAATTTAGGAGATTTGGTACTTCAACAAATTAAGGACCACACCAAGAAAATTGCGCTTGCGCTAAATACTGTTGGATTGATCAACATTCAGTTTGCAGTCAAAGATGACATGGTTTACATTATAGAAGCCAATCCAAGAGCTTCAAGAACGGTTCCATTCATCGCCAAGGCTTATGGAGAGCCCTATGTTAATTATGCCACCAAGGTAATGTTGGGACATAACAAGGTTACAGATTTTGATTTCAACCCACAATTGGAAGGCTATGCCATCAAACAACCTGTCTTTTCATTCAATAAGTTTCCGAATGTCAACAAACAATTGGGACCAGAAATGAAAAGCACCGGTGAGAGTATTTTATTCATTGAAAGTCTTAAGGACGATGAATTTTATGACCTGTATGCCAGAAGAAAAATGTATCTAAGCAAGTAGTAACTCAAAATTATTGTCAATACTTTAACAACTTTAAAGTTTCATTTTAGATATATTTGTTAAAACATCTGATATGAAATATAAAGTTCTCCTATTAATTTTAGCCGTTATTGCAATAAGTTGCGAAAATGATAGTACTTCTGATTTGACACCTGAAACACCCACAACTCCCGGGGGCACATCATACAATTTGGGGTGGTCTCAAAGTGGTGATAGCATTGATCAACAATTAACGATTGAAGTAGGTGATACTGTCACATGGACTTGGGGAAGTGGCACTCACAACCTTGAGCAAATTGGAGATATTTCAGAGCCTGGATTCGCTGAAGGCTATTTTTCTTCAGGCCACGTATATTCTCATACTTTTACAACTGTTGGTGCTCATGATTATTTGTGTAGTCCTCACCCAAATACAATGTATGGAACAATTACGGTGACAGAATAAATAAATTCATAATTTGAAATATTTTCTCTTTTTTCTGTTTTGTATTTTGGGCTTTATCAAGCCGTTAAACTTACAAGCCCAACAACAGTTTATGACCCGTAATGGCAATATAACATTTGATTCAAAACTTGATTCTTTTGTGCCAGTAAAAGCTGAAAATAGTGCGGTTTCTGCCCTTCTTAATGCCGACGATGGTGAAATTGCTGTTTTGGCGCTGGTCAAAGGCTTTTCATTTAAAAATTCTCTTATGGAAGAACACTTCAATGAGAGTTATGCTGAATCAGATCTTCACCCCAAGGCCACTTTTACTGGAAAAATTTCCAATTTTGACATTCAGGACTCAAAACCCTATCTTTTTTCTGGGGTCTTGTCCTTTCACGGAGTTGAAAAACAACTATATGAAATTCCACTAAGTGTGGAAATTGAGAATCATCGCATTGGTATCAATGGCGAATTCCAATTGGTGGTTTCGGACTTTGACATTAAAGTTCCAAGAATTGTTCGCAGTAAAATTCCCGAAAAGATTTATGTTTCTATAAATTTAGATTTAGAAAAATTAGATAATTAAACTTTTCTTTTATGAAAAAATTAGTGGTTTTAATGATCGCTTTTGCTGTAATTAGTGCCGCTGTTTATGTCTGTTTTTTTTTAGATCGTATAACCCCTACAATTGAATTGACTTCTGCAGATTTAATTTATAAATTTTCAATGGAAAACCCCTCAAATAAATCAACCCTATCAGAAAAGAACATTCTTTTGAGTGGCGCTGTAACAACAGTTGAAAAATCTGCTTTAATCGTTGATAAAAAAATATTTTGTAAGTTTAATAATGATATTTCTGCTGTGAACGTTGGAGATACGATAAGGCTTCTGGGAAAATTTATTGGATTCGATGAACTTTTCCAGGAGTATAAACTAAATGATTGTTCGTTCGTGAATCAATAATTAATCTGACTTTTTCTATGAAATTACTTATTAGGCTTTTTCTGTATCTTTTGTTTTTCAACCACTGTTTAAATGCTCAAACCGATTTATTACAAGCTATTGATTATCAAGATAGTAGCCAAGACGTCACTGCTGCGTTCAAGAGCTTAAAAGTTGTCAATTTTGAGTCTACCAAACTCGTTTCGGCAAAAGAACTTTCTTTTTCGGTTTCTCATAGGTTTGGAAGTATTAAATATGGCTTTGATAATTTCTTTGGTTTGGACGATGCGGTCACTCGTCTAAATTTCATTTATGGATTAAATTCTTTTTCCAATATTAGTTTTTCAAGAACTTCTTACAAGAAAACTTTTGATATAGGTTTTAAATCTAGATTGATGAAACAGTCCGAGGATTTTCCTTTTACATTGGTGTATTATTGTTCAATTACTTTGGATTCATCACTTGACAAAGAGGTATATCCAGCCCTATCTTTTAGTAATCGAATGGGCTATTTTAACCAGCTTATCATTTCTAAAAAGCTCAACAATGCGTTGTCTTTGCTTTTTTCGCCCACAATTTTTCATGAAAATACAGTTGTTTTTGACACCCAAGAAAATACTCAGTATGCCCTTAGCTTTGGCGGTCGATACAAGGTTTCCAAACGCACTTCTATCAATATAGATTATGGCTATCATTTCAATAGGTCTGAGGCTTCAATTTTCAATAATCCTCTTGGCATAGGAGTTGATATTGAAACGGGTGGTCATGTTTTCCAATTGTTATTTTCAAATTCTCAACCTATGAATTCCATAAACGCTATGACCGCTGCTGCTGGAGATTGGACTGATGGAGATGTTTACTTTGGTTTTAATTTATTTAGAACATTTTAAGGTTTTCTAAACGGTCCTTAAAATGGTTTTTCGACTTAGTGAATAAGATAAAATCATAACTCCTGAGTAGAAAAAATCCCCCATTAATGAGTTTTTAAAGAAGGGAATTGCCATTGTGTAGCATGTTGCCAAGCCAGTCCATGTTTTGGGGTATCCACCAAGTATCCAAACACCAAAATTGGTAATTATAAAGAAGCTGATACTGCTTATTAGAATCGCTAAAAAGCTTGGTTTTTTCGACTGTGTTCCGATAAAACTCACTATTAAAAAAGCAAAGTAAACGAAAAAAGTGATGCTTGAAAACCCTATAAATAAATCTGAAAGTATCATGATTCCTATTGGAAGTGAATAAACTAAAAATTTATTTGTCACATAAAAGCCGCTGAATAATGCAATGGCAGTTATTGGCGCAAAGTTTGGAGGATGTGGAATCAGCCTTGAAAAAGCAGCCAAAACCATGATAAGCGCAATAATAAAGTGTTTTTTATTCATTTACAGCATTCATTCAATATACATTAAAGTTTCCAAAGGATTTAAAACGTTCAAATCATTTGGAGACATTTCTATTTCAGATGGAAAAGCCAAACGATTACTACCTTGAATATCTTCAAGAGCGGCCTTCAAAAGGGGTTCTTCTGTATCGCCAATAATCCCGTAATTGCTAGGGCGCTCTAACAAATTAATTGTTGGTATAATTCCAGATGGTGGCACTGTTTCATCATTTTTATTGACGGTAATGGCTATCAATGGAAGCAGGGCATAAGTATGTCCTGGGTTTGCATTCTCTCGACCTAAATTTGCGGAATCATATATAATTTGAGATGCTTGTGATTTGCCCACGGTTTGGCCTCCGATCTGAACAACCTCTATGTATGACTTTAAGCTATTTACCATCATTTCACTTGCTGAAGCTGAACGGTTGGAAGTGAGGATGTAAACCTTATCTAAGTTCAAACTATTGATAATTTCATCGTTGCTGAGTGTGTTGGTAAAATTATAATCAAAATTATTAGTTTCCAAGGTTTCATTGTACTTTAAAGTTGTGAAAACTTGATTTTGAAACTGTCCAGTGACCATACTTCCCAAAGCGGTTGCAGTTTGAACGCTACCTCCGGAGTTGTATCTTAAATCCAAAATTAAGTGGCTAATATTTTGAGATTTAAAGTCACCAAAGACTACATTCAGTTCGCTATCAAATTCATTTACAAAGCTGTTGTACATTAAATAGCCTACTTTTTCTGAATTTACATCAATTACTGCTGTATGGAAGATGGGATTTTCTTCATATCCTTCTTTCACAAGAGTTATAGTTTCATCGCCATCAAAAATTTGATCATCTGACAAGGTTTCTGTGTCGTTATCGTCATAGATTGCCAAACTTAAGCTATAGCTATTGTTGGCCAACAAAGAAGAGAAGTTGGAGGTGTTCAGGGTAATGTCATTAATTTTATTAAAGACTTGTCCACGAGAAAGATTAGCGGCGCTCGCACTACTGTTTGGGTGGACCAATCGCACCACCCCAAAAACCGATGTAGTGCTCCCTGGAACTATATAAAAATTAAATTCGGCACCATTATTTAAAGTAACCCCACTTAATTGTTGTTCCAATTCAAAATAGTTACTCGTAATGAAACTAAAGCGATCAACATTTTCGCGGTCATATATTAAAGCTTCAAATAAAGCCTCAGGCGTTTCGTTGCTGTCTAAGTAATTTTGGTATTCAGCGTTTGATGCAAAGCGGTCATTTGAAAGGTCATTTATATTTGATTTGTATAGGTATACCACATTCATGGCTTTCCATACAAAATCTTTGATGCTGGTACCGGCGGTTATGTTGTCGTCTCCATCTTCAAAACAACTATAGCTAAACCCCATTAGGATAATAATTGCGATAAATTTAAATTTTGTCTTCATTAAAAAAGTAGGATTTTATTTAAATATTCAATACTTAAACAACGCGTCTAAGCATATTACAATTTAATATTATTTATTCTAATTTATAAATATTTTTTAGTCTTGTAACAATCCTGGTTTTAATTCGTCTTAAATTTATAGTCAATTCAATGAACGAAAGTGAGTATTTAGCGTTTGTAACCCCTATCACAAATAAAATATTTCGATTTTCGAAAAGAATTTTAGTGTCTAGAGAAGAAGCTGAAGATGCTACTCAGGACGTTCTTATTAAATTATGGGAAAAACGACAACGCTTGGCTGATTATAATAATCCTGAAGCTTATGCAATGACGATCACAAAAAACCATTGTTTGGATAGATTAAAGTCGAAACAGGCTCAAAATTTGAGAATTACTCATGAAAATTTTCACAATGACAAAGTAAATTCGTTACAATCAAAAATAGAAACCAGTGACAGCATCAGTTTACTTGATAATTTGATGAAAATTTTACCAGAAAAACAGCAATTAATTGTGCAATTAAGAGATGTTGAATGTTATGATTTTAAGGAAATATCGAAAATATTAGACATGAATGAAACTGCTATAAGAGTGGCACTTTCAAGAGCCAGAAAAACATTAAAGACTCAATTAACTCAATTACATAATCATGGCATTAAGAAAAATTGAAAATTTATTGGAAAAATACGAAATGGGTGAAACCAATTTAAATGAAGAAGCCGAACTAAAAGCGTTTTTTCAAAAATCAGAAGTACCTGATTATTTAAGCGCATATAAACAACTTTTTAATGGGCTTTCAAACGCAGGCTTAGACACCTACAAAAAGAAAATTTCGATTCCTAAAAAAAATCATAAAATCCAATAGTTTTCAATAGCCGCTGCAATTGTTTTAATTTTCGGAATCTTCTTAGGAATGAATTTTAATAATGGCAATAACGAGCTCAAAAAAGAAAATATTTTGGTCAATAATCAAACCAAATCTGCAATTGAAATGTTATCTAGAAACATCAACAAAGGAACTTCAAAGCTTGAATCTTTACAAATAATATCAAATTCTTATGGAAAAGGAAAACAAAATCTAACGATTTTAAATAACTTTAACACATCAACCTATAAAATTTTTAAACTTAAAAATTAAAACTCAACACAATGAAATTACTTTTCACAATATTATCTTTAATCTCAACTTCATTAATTTTTTCACAGAGCCTTTTTGAAAAATACGAAGACATGGACAATGTAAGTTCGGTAGTCGTT
This sequence comes from Flavobacteriaceae bacterium, assembly GCA_002709185.1. The sequence continues at coordinate 9,031 of PAQB01000021.1, read as the reverse complement.
AATCAAAAAATGTTTGGGATGTTGGCAGAAATGAAAGTTAAAACCAACGATCCAGAAACAGATGCTTTTTTAGATCAAATTAAAACGCTCAATAATTTAACCGTTTTCAGTACAAAAGACACATCGGTTTCTGATGCGATTAGTGCCGACGTAAACACTTATGTCAAAGCTTCAAAATTAGAGGAGCTAATGCGCGTTAAAGACGGCGATCAAAACATCAAATTTTATGTTCAATCGGGGCGTGACGAATTTCATGTTTCAGAACTATTGATGTTGGTTCGTGGCAGGTTAAGTTCTGATGAAACTGTTTTACTTTCGCTGAATGGTGATATTGATTTGCGAACATTAGCTGTTTTGACCGATCAATTAAATGTTCCTGGTGGTAAACAACTTGAAAAAGCATCTAAGACAGAATGAAATTAATTTTTTTAAAGCCCCTTTCTTTTACACTTATTTGCACACTTTTTTTAAGTTGTAATTCTGAACCCAGCCTTCAAACCTATTATGTGGACCATCAGGAAACATCCGGTTTTATTGCCATGGACTTTCCCATATCTTTTTTAGATATTGATAAAAATAACATAACTGAGTCTGAACAAAAAGCCATTAATTCTATTCAGAAGTTTAATATGCTCGGTTATAATTTAAAGTCAGGAAGTGATATTGTTTATAAAGCTGAACTCAATTTTGTAAAACAATTGCTCAAGGAAGTCAAGTACAATGAATTGTTTCGACTTGGAAACTCTAAGGATGGTAGAATTAAAATTTACTCCGTTGGTGAAGATCATAACATGGATGAAGTTGTCGTTTTACTCAATTCTAACCAAGTTGGATTTGCCATCATTCGTGTTTTAGGAAAGGATATGAATCTTTCCGAATTAATGCGATTAGGGCCGCTCATAGAAAAATTAGACCTTGATTATAAGAATGTAGATAGCTTTTTTAACTTTATGAAGCCATCGGCTTTATAGAAATTAAATTCCAGTATAGTTTGAAGGGCTGATGTTTTTCAATTCAGCTTTAATGCTATCACTGACCTCTAAGCCGTCAATGAAATCAGCGATGGACTCTGCATTTATCTCTGCATTGGTACGCGTCAATCCTTTGAGTGCTTCGTAGGGATTTGGATAGCCTTCTCTTCTTAGAACTGTTTGAATGGCTTCAGCAACGACTGCCCAGTTTTGATTTAAATCTTGGGCTATTTTAGTTGGGTTTAGCAGCAGTTTGTGAAGTCCTTTTAAGGTCGAATTAAAGGCAATTATTGTGTGGGCATAGGGGACTCCTACATTTCTTAAAACAGTACTGTCTGTTAAGTCGCGTTGTAACCTTGAAATGGGAAGTTTTGCCGAAAGGTGTTCAAAAATTGCATTGGCAATTCCAAGATTTCCTTCACTGTTTTCAAAATCAATTGGATTGACTTTGTGCGGCATTGCAGAACTACCAACTTCTCCTTTCTTGATTTTTTGTTTAAAATAATCCATGGAAATATAAGTCCAAAAATCACGATCCATATCAATCAAGATCGAATTGATGCGTTTCATTGCATCAAAAAGCGCCGCCATATGGTCATAATGTTCAATTTGAGTGGTAGGGAAGGAGTGCTGCAGCCCAAGCGTTTCGTTCAGCAATTTGTTTGCAAATAACTTCCAGTCAACATTAGGGTATGCTAAATGATGTGCATTGAAATTTCCGGTAGCGCCCCCAAACTTAGCGGCATAGGGGATGCTTTTTAGAATGTCTAATTGCACTTCTAAGCGCACTTTGAACACCGCTATTTCTTTTCCTAAGCGGGTAGGAGAAGCCGGTTGTCCGTGGGTTCTGGCCAACATAGGAATGGAAGCCCAGTCTTTAGACAATTTATCCAAGGTCTCAATAAGTGCCAACAATTGAGGGATGTATATTTGTTCATTGGCAAGTTTGATACTCAATGGAATGGCGGTGTTGTTTATGTCTTGGGAGGTCAATCCAAAATGAATAAATTCTTTGTAACGACTGATATTGAGCTGGTCAAATTTGTCTTTGATGAAATATTCTACCGCTTTTACGTCGTGATTGGTAGTTTGTTCAATTTGCTTTATAGCTTTTGCATCTTCTGATGAAAACTCTTTATAAATGGCTCTTAAACTTTCAAACAAATTTGAATCAAAATCAGCCAACTGCTTTAATGGATGCTCACAAAGTGCAATGAAATATTCAACTTCTACAAGTACTCTGTATTTAATGAGCGCTTCTTCCGAAAAAAAAGCAGCAAGTTCTACTGTTTTAGATCTATAGCGACCATCGATGGGTGAAATAGCATTCAGCGGCGTTAATGACATTTGCTCCTAATTTAAGAGGCAAAGATATCACTTTTAATGAGAAGATTTTCATTTCAAGCCAAGATGCGCCGATTAATTTCTATTTTTGAATTGATATTTTACATATGCAGCAGCAAAAAATCGTATTGTGTATAGGCTTTGTTTACCCCGAACCCAGTTCTTCTGCGGCTGGGGCCCGTATTTTACAATTGTTGAAAATGTTAATTGATGCCGATTACAAAATTATCTTTGGCACTACTGCCAGCCTTTCAGCGCATTCTTTTGATCTCAATACACTAGGAATTGAGGTTAAATCACTAAAGCTTAATGACTCCAGTTTTGATGAATATATTTTTAGGTTAAACCCATCTGTTGTTCTTTTTGACCGCTTTATGACTGAAGAACAATTTGGTTGGCGCGTTGCTAAATGTTGTCCCGATGCGCTTAGAGTTTTAGATACGGAGGATCTTCATTTTTTGAGAAAGGCACGAGGAGAAAATCTAGATATTAAGGCAAGTTTCTCCAAAACGTTTTTGAAATCTGATGTTGCCAAACGCGAAATTGCAAGCATCTATCGCTCAGATCTATCACTCATTATTTCAGAAGTAGAATTTAATATTCTTACTAAAGAACTCGGTATTGATGCTTCGTTATTGTTTTACATCCCCTTCATTTTAGATCCCACTGAAATTCAAAACCCTAAGGATTTATTGGACTTTGAGACTAGAAAAAATTTCGTTTTCCTCGGTAATTTTATGCATCCCCCTAATGTTCAGGCTGTTCAGTACTTAAAGCAAAAAATTTGGCCTGAACTGAGTCAAAAATTACCAAAAGCTCAGCTCCATATTTATGGCGCCTATGCAAAGCCAAAACATTTGGCCCTTGAGGATCAAAAAAAGAATTTTTATGTATCTGGACGCGCAGAAGATCTAGATTCACTTTTAAGTTCTTACCGTCTTTTATTAGCACCGCTCGAATTTGGAGCAGGCCTTAAAGGAAAAGTATTGGATGCGATGCGAAATGGAACGCCATGCGGGCTTTCCTCTATCGCTGCAGAAGGCCTTTTTGGCAGACTTCCTTCCAATGGATTTATTGAAGATGACCTAGAAAGCTTTGTATTCAAGTCTTTTCAATTATATAACGAAAAAGATCCCTGGGAGACCGCCCAGAACGATGGATTTAATGTCCTCTTAAAGCGCTTTTCTCGATCTGAATTTGAATCTCTTTTTTTAGCCAAAATAGACCAGCTATTTAAGCAGCTTGATAATCACCGTTTAAAAAATATTACAGGTCTTTTACTTCAACACCATAGCTTACAATCTACAAAGTACTTATCCAAATGGATTGAAGCCAAAAATAAGGGGTCTTAATTTTATTAAAAAATGCACACGCAGTTTTTAGTCACTTTGTGTGCATTTTTATCGGAACAAGTCAAGTTATGACTAAACTCGCTTATTAAACAATATATTAATTAAAAAAAGAATGATGACCGCACCGATCGCAGCTGTTAAAACTGCACCGATCCAGCCGTCACCAAGGCTTATTCCAAACTTGCCAAGCGACCAGTTTCCTACAAAACTTCCTACAATACCAATGATGATATTTCCAAAAAGCCCTAAGCCTGTTCCTTTAAATATTAGGCTGCCAAGCCATCCCGCTATGGCACCTATGATGATTGTACTTATAATTTCCATTGTATGAATTGTTAGTTATTAAAAAATGTAAATAACAATCCCAAGATGAAGATGCAAAAATAACTTTGATGATATAGCAAGTAATGTTCATGTTGGGGCATGTCGTATTACAGTTCTAATTTACGAAAATTTATCAAGGGGCAAACTTAATAAAACTAATTTCGTTGGCGACTTAAAATTTTATACTCCTCGTAGCATTCACTTATGGCATCCAGAATTTGAAGGTCATTGGCTGTTCTTATAAAGTCATCCGAATAATTACATTCACTTATTAGAAGCTCCAGATCGATCTTGTCAACCTTTAGAAGCGCAGTTAACATCTCTCTATCAAAACGAGATGCAAGAATGTTGCGGATTTCATCTTGTTGTTTCATTTTACGAAGTTTTCGCATTTCTCGAGGTTTTTTCCCAAAGACATTGTGTAGGAAATCTGCTGGGTTGAAAATAGCCCCCAAGACCTTTGTAACCATACTAGGCGTTCTGGGGCTGGATTCATAGCCTGAATTCAAACCAGAAATACTGTAACGAACATTTTTCTGTATCGGAATTTGCTTGATATCAATTTCTAAGTATCCCGTAAGCCTAAGCTTATTAACAACAACCTCTTCAAGCGCCAATGCCAGCTCAGTTAGTTTAATGGTAGTTTGATTGCCAAAATTAATCCAATCATTCGTGACCCTAACCTTGATGGATTTATAACCTAAAAATGAAAGATGTAGCGTGTCATTGGCTCGAGCTTGAATCTCGAACTCACCCTCTTGATTGGTTGCAGTTCCAAAAACTTGATTGAGATTTACAATATTGACGTTTTCCATGGGTTTATCATTAGAAGCATCGATAATTTTACCCCCTACAATTTCAATTTGTTGCGCAATTAACTGTTGAGGTAAGACAAAAAATAAGATTATCGATAGAAGATGTCTCATGGAAAAAATACTTCAATAAAAATACTAAACAATGCTCAAATACCCAATGTCCAATTAAATTTTGTTTTCAATATTAACACTGTGGTTACCTGCGACGATTTCTTCTTGGTCTTGATTGGCCAGCCCCTTGTTTAAAATCAGAATTTCTTCGGGTTCGCCCTTTACTAAAATGTCCACGTGCTTTATGACCGTCATTTCTTTTCTTTCCTTTACGTCTTTGACGACTACGGTCTTGCTTCTCTGTAATTTCAACATTTATGTAGCGTCCATTTTGTTTAAATTCACTAAAAAATTCTAGCACTTTTGGCATATGTACCGTTTCTGTGTTGAAAAATGAAAAACTATCTTTCACGTCAACCTTAAACACAGCGTCTTGCCCAAGTTCAAGACTGTCTCTGAGAAAGTCTTTTAGCTGCATCCAATCGTAACCATCTTTTTTGCCAATATTTATAAAAAATCTTGCAGAGTTATCATTTGCATTTATTTTTGAAAAGTTGTCATTTCCTTTTGGGACGTTCAGATTTTTCGCTTTTTCGTAATAATTGTAAAAGCGTGTAAATTCTACGGAAAAGAATTTTTTGATAAGATCCTCTTTTGAAACATTTTGAAATAACGCATTAATTTCCTCTAAATAGTTGTCAATTTTATGATTGATTTCCGTTTCGTGAATTTTATGCGCTAATGCCCTAAGTTGAACCTCACATATGTCCATTCCTTGAGGAATTTCTTTTTTCACAAACTGTTTTTGAATCATTTTTTCAATCGACTTTATTTTGCGTTGTTCACTTTTGGTAATGATGACCATAGATAAGCCCGTCTTTCCTGCACGTCCTGTTCGGCCACTGCGGTGAGTGTAAGTTTCAATTTCGTCCGGCAATTGGTAGTTAATGACGTGAGTGATATCATCGACATCAATACCACGTGCTGCCACATCTGTAGCAACCAACATTTGAATTTGTTTATTTCGGAAAGATTTCATGACCAAGTCACGCTGATTTTGACTTAAATCACCATGCAGTGCGCCTGCATTGTACCCATCCTCAATAAGTTTTTCAGCCACTTTTTGGGTGTCTCTTTTTGTTCTACAAAAAATTACAGCAAATATATTTGGGTTGGCATCTGCCAAACGCTTCAGGGCAGGATAACGATCTCTTGAACCTACCAAATAAAATTCATGTGAAACATTCTTACTTCCAATGTTTTTGTGTCCTACTGTGATTTCCGTTGGATTGGACATGAATTTTTTTGCGATTATTGAAACCTCTTTTGGCATGGTAGCTGAAAACAACCAAGTTGATTTTTGTTCTGGAGTATGAGATAAAATGGATTTTATGTCCTCAAAAAAGCCCATATTAAGCATCTCATCAGCCTCGTCCAATACAGCGTAATCTATTTTTGAAATATCCACCAATCTCCTGTTGATCATATCTTTCATACGACCAGGCGTCGCTACGATTATTTGTGCACCTCGCTTTACGTTTTTTGCTTGTTCTGTAATGCTTGCACCTCCGTAAATAGCTGTGACATTCAATCCTTTGCAGTATTTTCCATAGAGTTTTATCTCATTTGTGATTTGAAGACAAAGTTCTCTTGTTGGCGATAAAATTAAACCTTGGGTTGTTCGACTTTCAATGTTGATTTTTTGAAGCATTGGGAAGCCAAAAGCTGCAGTTTTCCCTGTTCCAGTTTGCGCCAGTGCCACAAGATCAAGTTCTTTAGAGAGAAGGGTTGGAATTGCTTTTTCTTGAACTTCGCTTGGCGTTTCAAAGCCAAGATCTGCGATGGACTTAATGAAATGGGCTTCAAGACCTAATGTTTGGAATGCATTCATTCGTATACTAATTTCGATATGCGTAAGTAGTGTTGTCTCAGAAGCGTATCGAATTCTATACTTAATGCTCCTTACATCACACCCTCACCCTGAGGGTTTGAGGCAAAGGTACATTAATTAATTAAGTTTTTTTAAACTTCAAAGAACTGAATTAACTGCGCAACAGCACGTCCTCTGTGTCCTATCTTGTTTTTTTCATTTATAGGCAATTGCGCGAAAGTTTTTGAACGCCCTAAAGGTTTAAAAATTGGATCGTAGCCAAAGCCTCCACAGCCCATAATATTTTCTGTAATTTCTCCTTTGCAAATCCCTTCAAAAGTTATTAGTTTTCCCTTAAAATGCATTGCAATGACCGTTTTAAATTGAGCTTTTCGGTTGGCTTTATCTTTTAATTTGTATAGTAATTTTTGGATGTTATCCTTCGCATTTTTTTCAGGACCGGCATAACGTGCAGAATACACTCCAGGCTCTCCGTTTAAAATTTCAACTTCTAAGCCAGTATCGTCAGCAAAGCAATCTAAATTGTACTTTTTCTTGATATAATTGGCCTTTTGAATGGCATTTCCTTCAATCGTATTTTGAGTTTCAGGAATATCTTCGTTACATCCAATGTCTTTTAAACTAATGAGTTTAATCCCTTTGGGAAGTTGTGCTTGAACTTCATGAAGTTTATTGAGATTATTGGTCGCAAAAACGATTTTAATCATGGCTCTTCTATTGGTGATGATAGGGTTCATTTTTTAAAATACTCATCCCTCTATACAATTGCTCTACAACGAATAAACGAATCATTTGATGTGAAAACGTCATTTTTGAAAAGGAAATTTTACCATGTGCACTTTTATATACTAATTCGGAAAAACCATAAGGCCCACCAATCGCAAGCACCATTTGTTTTAGCCCAGAGTTCATTTGTTTTTGTAAAAACTTAGAAAATTCAATAGAGTCATAATCTTTTCCTTTTTCATCTAACAAAAACAAGCGATCTGTTGCGTTTATATTGTTTAGGATTAGTTGCCCTTCTTTTTCTTTTTGTTGACTTATGCTAAGATTTTTGGAATGCTTTAAATCTGGAATAATTTCTATTGAAAACGTGATGTAATACCGAAGTCTAAATTCGTATTTTTGAATCAATTCTTTCAATGCTTTTGCATCTGTTTTCCCAACGACTAATAGTTTGATTTTCACATGACAAAGTTAATCATAAAATAGATTTTATTTTTATATTTTTAAGCATTCAAATTATTACATTCACATCAAACAAAATTATATGATCAGTTCAATAGCTTTTAAAAATGAAATAGAACGCATTATAGCCAATGCCATTCGCGAAGATGTAGGGGAAGGCGATCACAGTTCTCTAGCATGTATTCCAGAAAATGCTTTTGGAAAAGCCAGACTTGTTGTTAAGGATAAAGGGGTTTTAGCTGGGGTGAGTTTTGCCAAAAGCGTATTTAAACACGTTGACCCTAAGCTACACCTTAAGGTTTTAATTAAAGACGGTACCGCTGTAAAATTTGGTGACATTGCTTTTGAGGTGATGGGTTCCCAACAATCTATTTTGATGGCGGAGCGTTTGGTTCTTAACGCCATGCAACGCATGAGCGCAATTGCTACAAAAACAAGTACATATGTCGATTTACTAAAGGGTACAAAAACAAGAATTTTAGACACCCGCAAAACCACCCCTGGTATCAGATTTTTGGAAAAATGGGCCGTGTCAATTGGTGGGGGGGTCAACCATCGATTTGCTTTGTATGATATGATCATGCTCAAGGACAACCACATCGATTTTGCAGGCGGAATTACCGAGGCATTAGACAAAACTATGCATTATCTTAGGACAAAAAATTTGTCACTAAAAATTATTGTTGAAGCCCGTGATTTAGATGAAATACAAGCAATTTTAGACCATGGGGGTGCCGATCGAATTTTAATTGATAATTTCGGAATACAAGACACTAAAAAAGCGGTTTCTATGATAGGAAATCAGTGCCAGACAGAATCTTCTGGTGGCATCAACGAGGTTACTTTACGACATTATGCCGAATGCGGCGTTGATTTTATTTCCTCAGGGGCGTTGACACACTCGGTTCACAACTTAGACTTAAGTTTAAAAGCATTCAAATGAGTCAAAATATTGAAAATCAATTGAATAAAATTCCTTTGGTCAAATGGGTGGTGCGACTGTTTAAATCCATTCAGCTTCCAGGACTTGAGGGCTTGTCTTTATACGATTTGTTTGAAATGTATATTTTAGGAATTATTAATGGTGCACTTAGT
>PAQB01000020.1 GCA_002709185.1 Flavobacteriaceae bacterium | reverse complement strand
GTAGTTTAAGCCATGCATTTGTGTAAACTCTATTCAATAATTCTGCTGCATCTGGTCCTTTAATATCTATTTTACCTAATGTTGTTACATCGCAAACACCAACGTTTGTTCTTACATTTTTTGCTTCTCTTTTTGACCCTTCAAATAAATTTTCATTTCCTTTTTTATAATATCTGGGTCTTAACCAAACACCCGCATCAACAAAGACTGCGTTGTTTTTTTCATTTCTACTAGCTGGGCATCCAATTTTTTAATCAAATCTCTAGGGGCTTCATAAATGTTATTGGCACGCCCCAAATAACAAGGGTCATGGAAAGTAATGCGTTTACCTCTAAATTGACCACCCTCAATAGTGAGTCTACCGTCCTCTAGAAGGCTTTTCAAAAACTGGGTGTGGTGTACAACCTCATAACGCCCACCCAAAGAGGGATATTCGTTTTTAATGGTATTGAAACAGTGTGGACAGGCAGTAACTATTTTTTTTACTTCATATAAATTCATTACTTCAATGTTAGTGACCGCTTGCATTTGAAATAAAAACTCATTGCCAGCACGTTTAGCAGGGTCTCCGGTACAACTTTCTTCGGTCCCCAAAACTGCAAATGAAACCTTAGCACTGTGCATGATTTTAACAAGAGCCTTAGTGATTTTTTTGGCTCTATCATCAAAACTTCCAGCACAACCAACCCAAAACAAAACTTCAGGGGAAATTCCCTGTGCGTGCAATTCGGCCATGGTGGGTACTTTTAGTGCTTCTTTCATTTGTTTATTTCATTTTTATTCGTTTTTTCCGTCGTCAAAAACTTGAATGGTAACTTCTTTTTCTACTAAGTCTGTAAACTTTCCTCTGTATCGAGTAGCTTTTACCAAATGGTTATCAATCCAGTGGTAGTTACCACCTCGTGGTTTGCCCATCAATAAAGTGTGGTAATTGAAACCATATTTTTTCAACCAAGTTTCAGTCACCATTCTATGCTCTTCTGTTCGCGAGGTAAAAAAACAAATCATATGGCCTTCTGCGTACCATTTATTACAGGTTTTTTTGGCATCTTCAAAAGGAAGACAAGTGGCCATACGTTCGGGTTCTTCATTGGGAACGTCCTCGGTAATGGTTCCGTCAATGTCAATTAAATAATTTTTGACACCCTCTGGTAAGACAGGACTTATCAGTTCTCCTTCTTCAACTTTTTGATGTAATAATGCGTCTGCTTCTTCTCGTTTCATTTTTATAATTTAATTTATTCGTTATTCCAGTTTAATCGGTCCATTTGGTTGTACGGCCATGGAGCGCCGTTATTTTCTATATTGGTCATCATATTGTTGAGTTCCACTGGCGCTGCGCTTTGTTCCATGACAAGATAGCGGCGTAAATCTAGAATAATAGATAGTGGATTAATGCTTACAGGGCATGCCTCAACACAAGCATTGCAGCTCGTACAAGCCCAAATTTCTTCATTGCTGATATAATTACCGAGGAGTTGTTTGCCATCAGAAATAAACTTTCCTTTATTGTTGTTAATGTTTTTTGCCACTTCTTGCAAGCGGTCACGGGTATCCATCATGATCTTTCGAGGTGATAATTTCTTGCCGGTTTGATTTGCGGGACATTCGCTAGTACAGCGACCACACTCTGTACAAGTGTAGGCATTGAGCAATTGAATTCTGTTCAAATCAAAAACATCACTGACTCCAAATTTTTCTGGATCCTCAGCGCCATCTTCTGGAACTGCATACGGATCGGCATCGGGATCCATCATTAACTTGACTTCATTGGTCACAGACTCAAGGTTGTTTAATTGTCCATTGGGTTCTAAACTGCCAAAATAGGTGTTTGGAAAGGCCAAAATAATGTGCAAATGTTTTGAATAGTACAAATAATTCAGGAAGATTAAAATCCCAATAATGTGAAGCCACCAAGCAGTTCTTTCTATGGCATGCAATGGCATTCCCTCAAACCACGGCGCAACAAATCCGCTAACGATATTACCTGAACCCATGGCCTGGAATTCTACATCTGTGGCATTCATGGTGATAAAAAGCCCCATAAGGATAATTTCAAAATAAATGATAAGATTGGCATCTCGTTTGGGCCAGCCTTTCATTTCGGGACTCAAAAAACGTTTAAGCTGCATGACATTTCTACGAGTCCAAAAGAAAATAACGGCCACAAAAACTAAAAGTGCTAGAATTTCAAAAGTCCCGATTAAGATTCCGTACAAAGGGCCTATGGAAGAAAAAATACGGTGGGTTCCAAAAAGACCATCAATTACAATTTCTAAAACTTCAATATTGATAATGACAAATCCAATGTATACGATGATATGTAAAAGTCCTGATATTGGACGCCTGACCATCTTACTCTGCCCCAAGGCAATACGTGTCATATTCACCCATCGTTGTTTGCGAGATCCCACTACTGGTTTATCGACTCCCAGTTTAATATTTCGCTTAAGCTTCTGGATATTTCGCACAAAAAAACCAATGCCAGCAGCTAAAAGGAGTCCAAAAATAATATTTGGCAAAAACGTCATAAATAGTGATTAGTTTTTTGATTCCTCACTTGATTCTTCAACTGATTTTTCGGAAACATAGGGTTTGTTCTTTTTTCCAAATAATGAAAAATGCACATAACGTTTGGGATTTAATTTCATATCCTCTAACAAAGCTTCCAATTGGCCTAAAGCCCCTTCTAAATTATTATACAATGCCTCGTCTTTCATGAGCTTACCAACAGAACCCTCACCTTGTTCAATGTTTGACAAGAGCGTGTCGAAGTTTGTGATTGTGGACTGTAAGCCTGCAATTGTTTCTGCTAGGTCTGCTTCAGAAAGTGAGGCGCTCACTTCTGACAAGTCTTCTGAAATTGTACTAAAATTTCCCAAAGTGGTGGTAACAGATTCCTCATTATTTTCCAAGAGTGTTTGAAGTGCATTAGAAGTTTTTTCAAAAGAACTAATGGTCTTTTCCAACTGAAATATACTCCCTTTTATGTTTGACTTTGTTTCTTCATCAAAAATACTGTTGATGTTGTTTAGCAATGTATCGGCACTCAACATCACAGACTCAATTTTTTCTTGCAGTGGGGTTAAACGTTGATTTACAAGTTCTGTCAAACCTGGTTTTATCTCAGATCTCAAAACATCGCCAGACTCAACATCTTCGCCACCGTCATTGGCAGGAATAATGGCAATGGCTTTACCGCCTATAAGTCCGGATTCATACAATTGCGCACTGCTGTTTTTTGAAAATTTAAAATCACTTTCTATTAGCATGGAAACCCTCAACATCCCACTACCATCATCAGCAAACATAATGTCTTGAACTTTTCCAACTTTATGTCCATTGATGGTAACAGCCGAAGATATGGCCAAGCCCTCAACATTTGAGTAAACAGCCGTTATTTCACGGGAGCTACTCAAAAGGTTTTCTCCTTTGAGGTAGTTGAAAATAAAAATGAACAACAAGATTCCCGATAGGACCAAAATTGCTGTTTTAATTTCTTTTGTTTTTTTCAATATTTTTGTTTTAGAAGCACTACAAATCTAATAATTAATTTATAAAATTGAAGGCTAATTATTTTTAGTTTTTATGGCATTTTCAATCGAAATCCTATCACCATTTAGATAGGCCACTACAAAAGCAGTAGTGTAGCCACGTGAAACGACCATATCTTTCATTATAACTGCCTGATTGTAATCTTTTGTTTCTCCGTAAAAATAACGCCATATTTTACCCTTTTTTTTACGGCTTAACTCGTCAAGCCCATTAAAATTGTAGGGCTTTAAAGCCAATTTTTTTGAGCTGGCAGCAATTTGGACTTTAAAGATAATGTTCGCAGTTTCTAATGGAGTTGAAATTGGAGTCTCGAGGATATCAATGTCTGGATTAAGAATTGATTTATAACTTAAAATTGCATCCGAAATACTTTTAGAAACTTCAATTTTACCGCGTTTAGAATTGAGGTAATCTCCTTCTTTTTTGTTGGTAATAAAACCCGTTTCAACCAAGACACTAGGCATGTAGGTATTGTGAAGCACCCAAAAACCGGCTTGCTTTACTCCTCTGTTTTTCCGTTTTAAAGTTTCTGTAAAATTCTTTTGTATGGTGCTGGCCAATAAAATGCTCTGGTCTAAATAGTCTTCTTGCAACAAGGTTAAGCCAATAAAAGATTCTGGAGAAGTAGGATCAAAGCCTTCATAGTTTTTTTCGTAGTCTTTTTCTAAAAAAATAACTTCATTTTCCTTTTGTGCGACTTTGAAGTTCGAGTCATTTCTGTGAAGGCCAAGAACATAGGTTTCAGTACCATGGGCTTGAGAGTCATGAGCGTTGCAATGCACGGAAACAAACAAATCGGCATCAGCCTTGTTGGCTATAGTTGCACGTTCCCTTAATTCTAAAAAAATATCGGTTTTTCGTGTGTAGATAACAGAGACACCCGGAACAGATTCAAGATTTTTACCAACTTTCAAAACAATGTCCAAGGCAATGTCTTTTTCTTTGTAACCATATGACGTTGGCCGACCAGGATCTTTGCCACCATGGCCTGCGTCTAAGACCACCACAAAAGATTTGGTATCGTTTTTGAGTTGTGCTTTGGTAATCAATCCAAAAAAACACAATAAGATTGTGAAAAAAGATTTAATTTGCATTATAATCAATTACTTTAAAGCGCGGGGACATTTTAAACATTAAATCACAAAAAAATATATGTAATTTTGATTTTTCAAAAACCGAGCCAAACAAAACAAAAATACACCTAAAAGCGTTGAAAACAACTCTCTTTCAAATACTTTTTTACGCAAGTTTTACAATGCTTACAAACATTTTTGGGTATGCGCAGGACCGCTCTAACAAAGAAAATACAGTTCGTGAAAATCCAATAGAATCAAACTTGGATTCACTGCAACAATCAACAGTTAAAAATAGTAATGCTGTATTGAAAGCTGATACAGTTGTTGTAGATTCCATTATCAATGATAGCATTTCAAAACCCAAGAGTTTTTTAGAAGCTACTGTCAATTATACAGCCAAAGACTACACTTCCGTGAATCAAAAAACGAAACAAATATTCCTTTACAATGAAGCCCAAATTAAATATCAAGATATGGATATTCAATCCGGAGTCATTGTGATTGATTATGCCAATGACCTTGTTTATGCTGGACGCTTAAAAGACAGTGCAGGGGTTTATTCCCAAAAACCCATATTCAAACAAGGTGCGGATGTGGTTGAGCCAGATTCGATTGTTTTTAATATGAAAACAAAAAAAGCATTGATATGGAACTCTAAAACGGAACAGCAAGGGGGGCGTATCATTTCTGAGTTGAGTAAAAAAGAAAACGACTCTGTGTATTTTGTAAAGCGAGCGAAATTTACGACCTCTCAAAATGAAGAAAATCCAGAATATTACTTTTTACTGAGAAAGGCTAAGGTTGTACCAGGAAAAAAAATTGTTACAGGATTGACCAATATGTTTATTGCTGATGTACCCACGCCCATTGGTATGCCATTTGCTTTTTTCCCACTGACCAACAAACGAACCTCTGGCGTTATTTTTCCTTCTTTTGGACAACAGAACGAACGCGGTTATTTTTTACAAAATGGCGGCTATTATTTTCCAATTAGTGATTATGCCGATTTGGCCATCCTGGGTGATTATTACACTAACGGGAGCTATGGTTTACGTTTAGAAAGTAATTATGCTGTACGTTATAAATTTAGAGGGGGAATCAGCTTTAGGTATGAAAATTTAATCAACAGTGAACGGGGCTTTCCGGATTACTCTAAAAGCGTTATTTACAACCTGAGATGGAACCAAAGTCAGGACAGTAAATCAAATCCCAATTCTCGTTTCTCAGCCTCAGTTAATTTGGGCAGCAGTACGTATTTTAGACAATCTGTCAACCAACTGAATAATTCCAACTTTTTGAACAATACTTTGGCGTCCTCAGTTTCTTATTCAAAAACATTCCGTGGGGAACCTCAAGTCAATATGAGTGTAACAGCTACTCACTCTCAAAATACAAATACCAAAGCCATTAATATGACACTCCCTACATTCCAAGCCAGTGTGGATCGAATTTTCCCATTAGCACCAAAAACGGGAAGTAAAAAAGGAATCATTCAGAACATTAATTTTCAATACAACGTTCGCGGTGAAAACCGCATTCAAACAACCGACTCTTTGTTTTTTAAACCAGAGATGTTTGAAAATGCAAAAACTGGGGTTCAACATTCGATTCCAATAAGTACAAATTTTAAATTATTTAAATATTTCAGCATGAGCGCGAGTACCAACTTAAACCACGTCTGGTCCTTTAATACTGTTGAAAAAAACTATGACATATCCAATCAAGAGGTTATCACAGTTCAGTCGAAAGAATTTGACTCATATACTACCTATAATTTTAGCACCAGTTTGGGAACCACGATTTATGGTATGTTTGATTTTGGAGAGGATAAAAAAATACAAGCCATTCGGCATGTCATGCGCCCTTCGGTAAGTTATAATATCAATCCTGAATTTAATCAGTATTACGATACATACGAAGTGGTGAGTGCCGATGGAATTACATCGGAAGAAGTCGAATATACCCGATTTGAACAATCCCTTTTTGGTACACCCGGTAATCGTTTTTCAAGCAGTATCGGACTTTCTCTCAGTAATAATATTGAGGCCAAAATTAGAGACAAAGACAGTACGGCAACAGAGCCAAAGAAAGTGTTTTTATTGAATTCGTTTAACTTTTCTACCAATTATAACGTAGCAGCCGACTCTTTAAATTGGAGTCCATTAAGAATGACTGGAGGTACTCAGATTTTTGACAATAAAATGAGCGTCAATTTTGGAGCAACCCTTGACCCTTATGCGTTAAATAATAACAATCAAAAAATCAATACGCTGAATATTAGTAATGGAGGGAGCTTGTTTCGTGTAACAACTGCAAATCTAACCATGGGGTATAGCATTTCAAGCGACTCATTTGAGGGCAAGGGTTCAAATGCAAATGATGCCAGCTCAAAAGAATCCATAAGAAGTGGTGGCCGTGCTGATGATTTATTTGGAAAACCACAAGATTTTGCAAATCAACAGTTTAGTGAGGCTGCTGACGCTAAAGAGCCCTCCCCTACAGATTTGTATAAATATAAACTTCCTTGGAGTCTTCGACTGGCTTATGCCTTGAATTACAATAATTCTAGGCGACAAAATGAAATATCGTCACATTCATTAATGTTCTCTGGAGATGTAGAATTGTCTCCGCGCTGGAGTGTAGGGGTATCTTCTGGTTATGATTTCAAAAATAAAGGGGTAACCTATACCCAATTGCGTTTTGAGCGTGACTTAGAAAGTTGGCGAATGAATTTTTCTTGGATACCATTTAGCAACAGAAGTTCTTGGAACTTCTTCATAGGAATCCGATCTAGCATTTTAAGCGATCTTAAATTCGATAAACAGCGACAAAGAGACAAGCAACTATAAAAATAGAACCATGAAAAAAATTATCACCACGGAAAAAGCACCCGCTCCCATCGGCCCATACAATCAAGCAGTCATGTTGGGGAATATGCTTTACACTTCGGGCCAAATTGCAATTGACCCCAAAAGCGGAAAATTAATTACTGACACTATTGAAGCTGAAACAACTTTAGTAATGCAGAATTTAAAGGCCATCTTAGAAGCTGCAAACATGAGCTTTAAAAATGTTATTAAATCTTCAATTTTTGTTTCGGATATGAATGACTTTTCAAAAATTAATGCGGTTTATGGCCAATATTTCAATCCTGAAACAGCGCCGGCTAGAGAAACTGTTGAAGTGGCCAATTTGCCCAAATTTGTAAATGTAGAAATTAGTGTGATTGCAGCAGTTTAAAACTAAGCTTCAAGCGCCTTGACTTGTTGTAGGTGAAATGCGGTCAGGCCCTCTATTGGACGCCTTTGAAAATTACCAACCTTAAATCCAAATTCTTCAGCGACTGCTTTTATTTCGTCTTGAAGAAAAAATGATATGGAGCCAGCAAAATGAACTGGAATAGACTTAATTTCTGATTCATATTGTAAAATCATCGTTTTTACAAAAGCCCGCAGGCCTTTTTTTATAATGCCTTGAATATAATCCGACTCTTTATTTAAAATTAAAAATTCTGCAAACTTGGCTAGATAAGCGTTTGGATTGGGGTTTTTGTAGAGATTTGACTTTATAAAGTCATCATCCAAATTGTAACGCGTCTTGAACATCAATTTAAAATTGTGAGGCATAAAATTAAAATAGTAATCTCTTAGTAACTGCCTTCCGAAGTAATTACCAGAACCATCATCCATGATGGAATACCCTAAGGACGTAACACGCTGCTGAGCGTTATGGCCATCAAAATAGGCACAATTTGAACCAGTGCCTAAAATACAGATCACTGCTGCATGATTTTCTAGGCCTATAGTTGAATATATTGCAGCATAGGTGTCTTCTTTGACTTTGACTTTAGCATTAGAAAATATGCTTTTTAAAACTCTTTCTAGTATTTTTGGCGCCTCGATGGTCCCACAACCAGCGCCATAAAAGAACACATACTCAACAAAATTTTTATGCTCTATGAGGGTTTTATTTTCATTGATGATTTCAAAAGCCTCTGGCTCGGAAATTATCGCAGGATTGAGACCTTTAGTACGTTGTTTTTCAAATAAATAAGTACCATTTTTGGAGTCGATTGCAATCCAATCACTCTTAGTAGATCCACTATCGACTATCAGAATCATATCAAAAACATTTGTTCAAAAAACACACCATCTTGGTGGTGTTTTTTTGTAGTATTAAATCGAATTAATGTACTGTGCTAAATCTACTAATTTTGAAGAATAACCATATTCGTTATCGTACCATGAAATTAATTTTACGAAATTGTCGTTAAGACCGATACTCGCATTGGCATCGAAAGTACTTGTTTTAGATTCTGAAACAAAGTCCTGTGAAACTACGCCTTCTTCAGTGTAACCCAAAATTCCTTTGAGTTCGTTTTCAGAGGCTTTTTTTAGCGCTGCTTTAACCTCTTCAAAAGTTGCACTTTTCTCCAATCTACATGTTAAATCTACAACAGAAACGTCCACTGTGGGAACTCTGAAAGCCATTCCTGTCAACTTTCCGTTCAGTTCAGGAATTACTTTACCAACAGCTTTCGCAGCACCGGTTGAGGCAGGAACAATATTATTTAAAGAAGCACGTCCTAAGCGGTAATTTTTTCGGGAAGGTCCGTCTACAGTAAATTGGGTCGCTGTCGCTGCATGAACAGTAGTCATAAGACCTTCTGCCAATCCAAAATTATCATGAATTACTTTGGCCAATGGTGCTAAACAATTGGTGGTACATGATGCATTAGAAACAATGGTATGTTCGGCAGTAATGTTTTGGTGGTTGACGCCCATGACAAACATAGGCGCATCCGCCGAGGGTGCTGAGATTGCTACTTTTTTAGCACCAGCGGTAATGTGTTTTTGTGCCCCTTC
Source organism: Flavobacteriaceae bacterium (assembly GCA_002709185.1). Next base: position 7,317 of record PAQB01000020.1, on the reverse strand, counting down.
AAGCGTGGTGAATATTCCTGTACAATCCATAACGACATCGACCCCTATGGCATCCCACTTCAGGTCTTCAGGATTACGCTCAGCCGTGACTCTAATTTCATTGCCATTGACAACCAAATTTCCATTTTTGACATCAATGGTTCCACTGAATTGACCGTGAACAGAGTCGTACTTTAAAAGGTAAGCTAGATGCTCAACATCTAAAAGATCATTAATCCCTACAATTTGAACATCTGGGCGTTCAGTTGCAATTCTAAAAGCTATTCTTCCAATTCTTCCGAACCCGTTGATGCCAATTTTAATAGTTGTCATTTTTTATTTTTTTTTGGTTAATTAATTTTAAATATTTAAAATGTCTGAAACTCTAAGGAGTTCTTCATCAATTTTGGTGTATCCTTTGACTGCTTTGTCTATAGGATACAATTCAATTTTATTATTCACGGTTCCAACCATTACGTTGTTTTTTCCGTCTAAGAGAGACTCTACCGCCTTAACTCCCATTTTTGAAGCCAGAACTCTATCAAAACAGCTAGGAGCACCGCCGCGCTGCATGTGGCCTAGTACAGAAACTCGAACATCGTAACCTTCTAAATTTTCTTCAACGTAATCTCGAAGCTCAAAAACATTATTTCCTGTTTTATCGCCTTCAGCAACCAATACAATTGTGGATGATTTCCCACTTTTTTTGCTTTTACGTAATGATTCCAATAGGCGATCCAATCCTAAATTTTCTTCAGGAACTAAAATTTCTTCAGCACCAGAACCAACACCAGCATTCAGGGCTATGTGCCCAACGTCTCGTCCCATCACTTCAACAAAAAACAAACGTTTGTGAGAGCTTGCAGTATCTCTAATTTTATCAATAGCTTCTACCGCGGTATTAAGTGCGGTATCGTATCCCAGTGTGAAATTCGTTCCTAAAATATCATTGTCAATTGTACCAGGGATGCCGATAATTGGAAAATTAAATTCTTTACTGAAAATCATACCTCCGGTGAAAGTACCGTCCCCACCAATGAGAACTAAAGCATCAATGTTTTTTTTAATCAAATGATCGTATGCTAATTTTCTGCCATCTTTAGTTCTAAATGCATCTGATCTTGCAGATTTTAAAAATGTTCCCCCTTTACTGATGATATAATTAACGCTTCGTGCATTTAAATCCTTAAAATCACCCTCGATCATGCCTTCGTATCCTCTGTAGATTCCAACACAGCCAATTTTATAGAACGCACATGTCCTTACAACAGCGCGTATAGCAGCATTCATCCCTGGAGCATCTCCTCCAGAGGTTAAAACCCCAATTTTTTTGATTAACTTAGACATTGATTAATATTTGAATTTTCAAAATTACTAAACTTATATCTTAAACGTACAACTCTTGAAAAGAAATTTTCTATTATTAATAAAAATCAAACGATTTCGTTAATAACTAGTTGTCAATTTTAGTTAAATATTGCTATTTCAATAAGATTTGATGGAAAACTATTTGAATTCAATGTAAGATGGTAACTGATCATCTTTGCTGGAGTTATTGAATTCTTCTTTAATTATTTCATCTTTTTGAGAAAATAATTCATTGAACAATTCTCTTAAATTATCAAACTCGATGTTATAAGACAATCCCAGTCCCTGGGTATATCCAATTTGTTCTCCAAAATTTTGTATGCTATTTTCCCTATTGAAGAACTTTAATGACAAAGTGCGGTCTTCATTGAGTAAAACCTCAACTTCAAAATCTCCAGCGACAGTGGATTGGCTTACGCCACCGACAGGAACACCTACTTTACCATTAACCAGGACATTATCACTTATTTTAGTTGAAAGTGTGACCCCTACTCTACTAGAGGTTTCATATTCAGGGGTATTTTTACCTATGTCCAAATCCAATCCTAATTTTACTTTATTGTCATCATCCGATAAAATATCGTTTAGAACATTTGCAACTCCGTCCGAAAACAATTCAAATGCATCTTGAGAGTCCAAAGCAATTTTACTCCTAAAAGCCCCTGTTGCTAGAAGTGAAAGTGCCTGAAATTGTCTTTTATCTTTGTCGCGAAGACGGTCCCTTAGCTCGTTGTTTAACGTCGAATTTACTTTTGGAAATCGAATGTCAAAATCTAGCTCTGGTTTTTCTAAAGCTCCCGTAAGATGAACTTTAACCTCGGCAGGAATGCTTTGATTGATGGGATTGTCTAATAAAGTTGAAGGATTGACATTGATATCATCATAAATCGCTTCAATATTAATTTCAGCTTGCAGTGGATTGCCTTCCCAAAGCAGAGAACCATCTTTTACCAATTTAAATTTTTTCTGAACAATTTTTCCCAAACTATAGTTGTAGTATCCGGAAAGCACTAAAAAATCTCCAAACATTTGAAACTTATCATTGGTGTTTATTTGTGCGAGGATACTGCCATTCCCACGTCCTAAAATAGAACTTCCCGTTTCACGATCTATGACTATTTCAATTTCAGCGTCATCTGTCACATCCATATTAAATTCCATTTCCAATCCTTTGATGTCATCTAACTTCACAGATCTGCGATTGGTTTGTTGGGTTTTTTCTTCTGGACTCAAAAATTTAACATAAGAATTTTCAGAGATTATTTCGCTGTCGTTCAGAGGAATTTTGAAAATTGTTCCCTTTGAAGTTACAACATTTGCCTCAATAAATAATTGATTCATAGGACCAAAAATATCAATATTACCACCCACAAAACCGGTTCCATAATACAAAGACTCTTCTGTTTCGTTTGTATTTAATACAAGTAACCGTTCAGAGTCAATCGTTGTATCCAAAGACCAGTTCGCGAAATTATTGTGACTCATTTTTCCTCTTAATATACCTTTTGAGGAAAAAGTAGTATCTGTAAAATTTGCGGCCTCAAAAACAAAACTCTGGGCTGCTAAATTAATTTTCGTGTTGTCCTCAAATGCATAATCAATATTGAGGTAAGGCACAGAAATGCCGCCTTTATCCAATATTAGAGCACCATTAATTTGAGGTTTTTCAAGACGGCCAGTGATTTTTGAGCTGCCAGTGATAAACCCTCTGATATTTGTTATCGCACCACCGCCAAATGGGTTTAATGGATCCAAAATAAAATCCTTAAACTTTAAATCTAAGTCTAAATTTGATTTTTTACCAGAGACATCTAAATTACCCTTAGCTGAAAACGATGCTGTTGTATCATTCTTGATTAGGATATCAACATCATAATTGGTCAAAGACGAATTTCCCTTAATATCTGCCTTAAAGGCTCCAAGATTAAATCCATTAACAGTAAAGTTGTCTATATCCAACATTGATTTAGGAAGATAAATATCATTGTATTTGGAGACATTAAGACCACCATTGACAATGCCTCCAAGACTTAGACTATCAATTTCAGGAGTTACTTTTGTTAAATCCACATTTTTAAATTCAAGATCTATATTTGTCGACAAAGAATCTTTGGCATTAGCACGCAGTGTTATTTTTTCGTCTCCGTGGGTCATCTCAATGGCATCCATTTCGAATCCTTTTGATTTTGAGTTAAAAATAAGTTCACTATCTTTTGAATCAGTGTTATTTAATTTCCACAAAGTATTTTTAAAATTTGCCGTGGAGGGTTTTAAACCTAAAACATAATTTTCAATATTACTGGTGTAGTATAAATTAAAATCATAGTTGTCTTGTTTTCGCTTTCCGCCTTTAAATTGAGATTTTATATGCAAGGTGTCGTTTACACGGAAATTAATCAAACTGAATTCATTCGCCTTTAAAAAAGGTGTACTCAGGCTGTCTAATTCAACATATGAATTAAATATAGGGTTGTTATTGTCAAACTTAATCTCCACCTGCCTTGCAAAAAAAGAGTCCATTCGGATATCTGGAGATTTGAATGTCAAAACAAATTTCTTTGGATTACTGTCCAATACGCCTTTAAAAAAGGTGTTGGCACCGAATTCTAATTCAGGATAAAAAACTTCTATTATTTTATTATAAACTTTAAAGTTAAATTTTAAAGACTGCCCAGGACTGATTAGATTTGAAGAAGATTGTGCATAAAGATTGCCTAAAGCATTTTCTAGCATCAAGGGAATTTGTTTCATTTTAAATACCCCTTCAAAGGTACCTTGAATGATTTCTGGTGAATCAAAATTGATGGTCCGAACTTGATTCAAATCGAAACTGGAAATGATTTGAAAATCATCAAAATAATAACTGTCATTTTGATTTTCGTAACGGGTTTTTGTAAACTGAATATTTCCATACAAATCATCTAAATTGGTACCCTTCATATCCATATCTACCTGACCTGTAAATACGGAAATAGTATCTCTAGATATAAAATTCAAAGCATTAAGATTTGCTTGTTCCACACGGGCTGAAAAATCGTATATATTTTCTGATCCTGAAAAGTCCACCAAGCCTGTAAAATCCAATTTAAGATTATCATCATCAGTTTTGAGCTCTCCACTAAAAATTCGATTTTCAATCAATCCTTTTACTTCAACATCCTTATAACTATAATTGTTATACTCTAAATCACTAAATATTCCTGCAACATCTGAACGAATACTTTCCATTGAAAAACCCTGCCCTTGAATAATTAAATTGGTATTCACAATACCAAAGTTTGTATCTTGGACAAGTGCACCCAAATCAAAATTAAAAAGGTCAAGCCGGCCATTGTAAATAGCAGTATTAATATCACTGTTAGTATCAAGACTTAAGTCTGTAGAAATTTGACCAAGGGCTGTGTCAATCTCGCAATTCAGACTAATTTTTGGTTCTGAAATGGCAAGTAGTCCTGAAGCTGAAAAGGTTCCCAAAAACTCTAAACTAGGGGGTAAATTTTTACCCAAAATCCTTGGAAGAATTTCTTTTAAATCTTTGTAAGTTGAAGAGAGCTGATTCAATTTTGCAGTCATTTCAAAAGATTGAAGCTCAGAAGCTTTTAAATTTTTAAAATTAAAATCCCCTTTAATTTTTGTACCCCCATTGGATTTAAGATCCAAATTTTGAGCGCTTAGTGCATTGATTGTACCCTCGAGCGCTGTATTGAAATTCACAGTTTTAGCCTTTCCAAATTCTGGGTAAAATACATTTAACTCTCCGAGATTAATGCGACTCTCCTTGAAATTTGCTTTCAACTGAACCTTTTCAGCAAACATTTTCAAATCTTCTCTATTGTATGAAAAAACCAAATTACCATTTAGGTATGAACCATTTGTTGCTATTTTTAAGTGTTCAAAAGACATCGCATTGGGGGTATATTTAAATTGGGTTTCTAAGTTTTGCATTTCGATACCACGAGCATCTTTGAAGCGCAACGCCTTAATTTGAGTCTGAACATCAGGACCTAAAATTAGAAAATCATCTGCGTTGATGTAAAGTTTTTGAAAATCTAAAATTTCTTGGACTGTTTTGTTTTCATCAGTTAATTTAAAATAGCTATCACGTATACGAAGATTTGTGGCAGACAATTCAAATAAGCGAGAAGCCTGATCGGACTTTTTAAACTTTCTTGTAAAGATATCCAAATTAGAAGCTTGTTCGCCACTGTAGGTGTTGATGTGAAAAAAAAGGCCATAAATATCAATAGCACCAAAGATCAACTTGTTGTCATTGATATTTGCAAAACTCAAAATAGAACTGTTGAGTTCTCTTATAGAAATTAGGGAGTCATTTTTATGGTCCTTTATGAGAATGTTTTTCAACTCAACGTCTCCATTGAATTGAAGCCCAACCTTTTCAACCTTGATATTGGTGTTAAATTTTTCATTGATTTGTTGGGTTGCATAAGTTCCAAAATAAGTTTGAACACTTGGAATTGAGACCAGCAATAGAAACACAATAAACAGTACTGCTAGTACTGTTAATCCCTTGACAAATATGTTGATACGTGCTCTAATGATTTCTAAGGTACGCTAAAATTATAAAATCCAAAACAAATGAAATTAAACCAAATTAATGAGCTAGAGATGAAACATTTTTTTATTACTTTGTAATATTGCAAAATTACATTGCAATAGTTCTGCCAAACTGCTACAAAGAAAACGAATAAAAAGAGGATATCCTTAAATGGTGAAAGAAAAAATATACATTTTGGGCATTGAATCGTCATGTGACGACACTGCAGCATCTGTTTTATGCGACGGTAAAATACTAAGTAATGTCATTGCAAATCAATCCATACACAATGCATATGGTGGGGTTGTTCCCGAACTCGCTTCAAGAGCCCATCAACAAAATATCATACCAGTGGTTCACCAAGCTTTAAAACAAGCTGGAGTATCCAAAACAGCACTTTCAGCAGTTGCTTTTACAAGAGGACCTGGCTTGATGGGATCGTTATTGGTAGGGACTTCATTTGCAAAATCTTTGGCCTATAGCCTTGAAATACCACTAATTGCGGTCAATCATATGCAAGCGCATATACTGGCCCATTTCATTGAAAAAACGGGATATGAAAAGCCCAAATTTCCATTTTTAGCCATGACTGTTTCTGGTGGACATACGCAAATTGTTCAAGTCAAAGATCATTTCGACATGAGCGTGATTGGTGAAACCATTGACGATGCCGTTGGGGAAGCTTTTGATAAAAGTGGAAAACTATTAGGACTTGGATATCCAGCAGGACCTGAAATTGACAAACGCGCTAAATTAGGGAATCCAAAGGCATTTCATTTTACAAAACCGAAAGTAAAAGGTTTAAACTTCAGCTTTTCGGGGCTAAAAACTGCCATTTTATATTTTGTTAAAAATAAAACTCAAGAAAACCCAAATTTTATCAAGAATAATCTCAATGATATATGCGCCTCCATTCAGTATACGATTGTAGGTATACTGATGGATAAACTAAAATTAGCAGTTAACCAAACGGGCATTAACCGCATCGCTATTGGAGGTGGTGTTTCTGCCAATTCAGGATTGAGAGAGGCCTTGAAAAATGCGGAACAAAGACACGGTTGGGTGACTCACATACCAGCGTTTGAATATACAACTGACAACGCTGCGATGATTGCCATTGTTGGGTATTTAAAGTATATAAAAAATGATTTTATAACACAAGAAATTACCGCCCAATCACGTTTAAAAATATAATAGTTAAAATGCAATTATTTTACAATTCTAAAATTCAAGCTCATCATAAAACATTTTATTTTGATAAGAATGAAAGTCGACATATTATAAAAGTACTGCGCAAGAAAATTCATGATAAAATATTTATCTCCAATGGCTTGGGGTGTATATTTGAAGCAGAAATAAATAGTGAAAATCAAAACAAATGCGAAGTTCTAATTTTAAATGTATCTGTTGAAAAG
>PAQB01000048.1 GCA_002709185.1 Flavobacteriaceae bacterium | reverse complement strand
CAATGCAAATGATTGGGTGACTGAGGCCGGTTCGCTGACCATACAAAAAATTGAATTTATATCCTCGGTTCCAGCAATACAGCGTGTTGACTATAATTTTGACGAGGATACAGAAGGTTTTGTTGGAAGAAATGGTACTACCGCCTCACAATCTGCAGGCCAGCTTGTGTTGGACATGGGATCCAACCTGTACCCAAAAGTAGAACAATCGGGGGTTTATGAAGTAGATGCAGATGTTTATAAATACGCTACATTTTATGTATCAGAGAACAATTCACCAAAGACAAGAATAAATTTGGTAGCTCCGGGCGAAGCCGGTAACCTATCAGTGGGTTCCAACATGAATCCAAACACAACTTCGACTCAAATTTTACAATATGATTTGTCCGCAGTATCCAATTGGACTGGTTTAAAAAATAATTTCTTCTTCCAAGTCATCGAGCAAGAGTTTGATCAAAATGGTGTACCAACTGTCGTGGATTCTGGTGGAGAATTAAAGATTGATCGTATTTTATTTTCTACTGCTCCAATTTTAATAGAAAAACACGATTATACTTTCGAAAATGGTACGGAAGGCTTTATTGGAGCAAATGGTGTTACAGTTTCGCAATCTGCTGGCCAACTTGTACTTGATATGTCTCCAAGTTCCTACTCGAGGTTAAACAAAACGGAACTATACGCGGTCAATGCTGACCTATATAAATACGTTAGAATTATCGTTTCAGAAAATAACTCAACCAAATCGCGCATGACAGTTGTTTCACCCGACTCAGAAGGAGAAAATACTTTTGTGGCTGCCAACATGAGTCCAAATACAACGGATTCTCAAATTCTAGACTTTGACATGTCTGAAACTGCGAGTTGGAGTGGTTTAAAAAATGATTTTGGGTTTCAAATTATTGAACCAGGGGGAACTGATGATGAAGGTAATTTTCTTCCACCATTGGTAACTGGAGGAGAATTGAAGATTGATCAAATTTTATTTTCACAAACACCCCTGTCTGTGAACCAGTTTTCTTTGGAACAAAAATTAAAAGTATTTCCAAACCCGGCGAAAGATATCCTTAATATCCAAAGTGCCTCTGCTGTTAGAACGCTTCGTGTTCTAAATGTACTAGGGCAGGAAGTTTTACGTCAAAGTGGCGCTGCTAGGGCTGTAAACCTATCCTCTCTAACGCCGGGATTATACATTTTGAAAACAGAACACAACAATGGTGGTAAGGCCACTCGAAAGTTTATAATTGAATAAAATAATCATCTATCTAATTTTAAAAAAAATGAAAAAAATAATCATCACCTGTGCGCTCGTAATGTTCACTTTTATTGCTGAAGCTCAAGAAAATAAGTTTGCTTCAAAACGTGTTGCAACTGCAGTTGAATATATTTCCTCAAATATGGATTTATCTGAAGCCAATGTAGAATTTCTAAAAGAAACCCTTTACAATAAGTACGTTTCGAATGCAAAGAAAATTAGAGGTAAAGACTTATCGCAGGATGAGAAAAAACAAGTATACCGTACTGCTTTTATTGAAACGCGTAAAAAGTTAATGACTGTTTTTAGTAAAGAGCAGGTTGGTAAAATCACCAAACTTGAGCGTGAAAGTTTCAAGAAGTAATTATATTTAACTTTTACACACTGAGGAGGCCACGGCCTCCTCTTTATTTTAATATATCATGAGATTTAAATTATTTTTTTTAGTTTATTATTTTTTGGGTACCAGTATTGGTTTTACCCAAATGTCTGCTTGGGAAGTCGTCGAGTCCATGGGTAGAGGATTAAACATTGGAAATACTTTGAGTGCCCCAACCGAGGGCAATTGGGCACCAATTATATACGAGCAATATTTTATAGATGTTGCCAATGCAGGCTTTTCAAATGTTAGAATCCCTGCAGATTTTTTTGGATCGAGAACTTCAGGGATAACCTCAAATTGGTCCGCTAACCCAAATACCTCCAACCAATACAATGGTAGTATCGCAGATTTTTCTGTCAATCCATCCTATTTGAACCGCGTTGAGACCGTAGTTGACTGGTCTTTAAATCAAGGTCTTTATACCGTGATTGACTTTCACGGAGCTCAACTTAAATCTGAATTTTTAGATACTTTTAATGCTTCAAACACTGATGTGTACACCTCACCCAGTTCTGCCAAACGTGCTGCCGATTTAATGAAATTTAAATCCATTTGGATTCAAATCGCAAATCGTTTTGTCAACCATCCCGAACAACTCATATTTGAGGTTGTAAACGAGCCTTATTTTGAAGTCAGTGCTGCAGAAATGAACGCCCTTAACGCAATGATTATTGAGGCCATTAGATCTACGGGCGGTAATAACAGTACACGCTCCATCATTATAACAGGTGGGACTTCTACATCCTACCAAGCGCCAACAACTATAGGTGATCAGGTTTTAAATAGCGATCCTTACTTAATTGCCTCATTTCATTATTATCAACCTTTTAATTTCACAGCCTCATCAAGAGAGCAATATACTAATTACACTTGGGGCAGTAATGCCGATAAAAATACAATTAACAACCATTTTAATTCGGTCAGACAATGGTCTGAAGCTAATAATATTCCTGTAACTTTAGGAGAATTTGCAGCAGACAATGCAGATGGAATTAATTATGAGACAGGAGTAAGTGGTGCTTTCAATGGCCCTGAAAATGCTTCGCGTGTTGAATACCACCGCTATTTGGCAGAACAAGCCATCAATAGAGGTTTTTCTTTTTCAGCTTGGTGTGCAGGAAATAAATCCACAAAATCCATTCATTTACGAACTGACAATCCACAGATCAATAATGTCATTTCTGGAACTTGGGTTGAAGATGTAAAAGAGGCCCTGTTAGCTGATGGAGATTGGCCAGAGTGTTATGGTCCCTCGTCCGCAGATATTATTAAAAACCCCGACTTTGAATGTGGCTATTCTAACAATTGGAGTTTGTCTGTTCAAGGTAATGCTGCAGCTACTTTTTCTGCAGCCACAGCCTCTGTATTTTCAGGGTCAACAGCTGCTAGAGTTGACGTAACTTCGTCACAGAATTACAATAGGGTGCTTTTGAGTAATGTGGTTTATGAAGAAGATTTAAGCGATAAAAAACTAACCGTTGGGTGTTACGTTAGAGCATTTCAGCCCGGGATTTCCTTTAGGTTGAGATTTAAATCTCAAGTCAATGGGACCACAACTTATGTACCCTCTGAGATTTTTCAACTATCAACTAACTTTCAGTACTATGAATTTGAATATGAGGCTCCACAAGGAACCTCTTCAGTTCAGCTTCAGGCATTGTTAGGGGCGGATGTAGGGACCTATATATTAGACAATTTTAGTATCCAAGTTGAAGACACCTCTCTAGGTTTATCTTCATATGGCCCTCTCCCTAAATTGATATTATTTCCTAATCCAGTAAAAGATTTTCTGTTCTTTAAATCAGATTTAAATATTAATAATGTAAAGCTTTACAATATTTTGGGAGAATTGGTATTTGAGAAGAAACGGCCCAACCAAATTTATATAGGGCAGTTTTCAAAAGGCTTGTATTTTATTAAGGCTGAATTTGATAATGGAATTGAAATTACAAACAAATTCATTATTGATTAAGAATTATTTGATTCTCTGATTTGTTTAGGTATCATTCCAAAATGATTTTTAAAACACTTTGTGAAATAGGATGGGGAAGAAAACCCAACTTTGTAGCTAATCTCACTAACGGTGAATTCTGTTTTTAATAGAAGCTCTTTCGCTTTTTCTAATTTTACACTTCTTATAAATTCCGTAGCGGTAAATCCAGTTAAGGCTTTAATTTTTCTGTACAATTTACTGCGGCTTAGTAAGAGCTCTTCAGCTAAGTTTTCAACACCCAAGTTAGAATCGCTAATATTTTTGTTGATGTAGTCTAAAATATTGGTAATAAATTGTTTGTCTAAAGAGGTGGTTTGGGATAGCTCTTGATTTTTTAAGCCGTTAAAATATTTATTAAAAAGAATCTGTCGGCTCGAGATGAGTTGTTTTATCTGGGACTTGAGTAGCTCCATATTAAATGGTTTTGTAACATACGCATCAGCGCCCTTATCGATGCCTTTGATTTTATCAATTTGCATGCCTTTGGCGGTCATCATCAAAAGCGGAATGTGGCTTATTTTTAAATTTGTTTTTACTTTTTCACAAAATTCTAAACCATCCATAACAGGCATCATGATATCCGTGATGATAAGATCTGGCACAAACTTTAAAGCTTTTTCAAGTCCTTCTTTTCCGTTTTCTGCTGTTTTTATTTTGTATTCTTGATGCAGTTCATTTTTAACATAATTTCGCAGTTCAATATTATCTTCAACAACAAGAATAGTTTTTTTGGTATTTAATTTTGAGGTCTCATCTTTTTGTGAAGTATTGGCATTGATTTGTTTAAAATTAGGATTATTAATATTCAATTCTTTTTCTGGAAATTTGATATTAAAATGGGCTTTGCCTTTGGGTAGTGAAATAGTGAAGACTGTTCCTACATTTTTTTTACTTTTCACCTCAATATTTCCTTTGTGTAAATCAACAAAACTCTTTACCACTTCTAGGCCAATTCCAGTCCCTCCGTAATATTGTTTATCCATTTCATTAACCTGATAGAACCTTGAAAATATCTTCTTTAGATTTTCTTCCTTGATTCCAATTCCACTGTCCGAAATACTTATGGTAACTCCCATATTTTTATTGGAATTTTTAATGAGTGGAAACTCAATAGGCTCCGATGTTTCTTGTACTTTTAGCGTAACAACGCCGTTATCTTTTGTCGCTTTAAACGCATTCGAAAGTAAATTGAAAATAATTTTTTCCAGCATTGAAGGGTCTGCCCAAACATTAATTTCATCTGAACTGTGCTCAACAGATAAAACAATATTTCTTTGTAATGCTTCTTCTTCAAAGTGGCTGGCAACTTCGTTGATGAAAATAATTAAATCGAATTTTGAAACATTGAGTTCGATTTTACTGAACTGTAGTTTTCTAAAATCCATTAACTCGTCAATCAAACGTGACAAACGCTTAGAGTTTTTATGAATAATTTTATGTTTTTCTTGGATTATCTCTGGTAGGTTCAAGTTTTTGTTTTTAATAATATCTTCTAGGGGGTTTAAAATTAATGTTAAGGGGGTTCGAAATTCGTGGGAAATATTGGTAAAAAATTGAATTTTTTTAGCATTTAAACCCTCAATCTGTTTGCGCTCCTCACGGGCTCTTTTAATTTCCAGACGTTCTTTGATTCGAACGTTTAAAAACCTGTAAAATGTAATTATAATTCCCATAAAAATCGAGAAAAAGATAAATGTGGCTAAATTTGTTTCCCACCAAGGTGCTGTGACTCTAATTTCTAAAATGGTAGGTGAAGTGTTCCAAATACCATCTGAATTTGCCGCTTTGACTTTAAATTTATAGTTGCCTGGCGGAATGTTGGTATAGGTTGCGTTTCTTGTATTTCCAACATAGTTCCAATCGCTCTCAAATCCCTCCAAGTAGTAGGCATATTCAATGTTTTTGGAACGTGTATAACTCAATCCATAAAAATCGATTGTAAATAAACTTTTGTTGTAATTGAGTGCTAATTTTGAAGTTTCACCAATGACTTTTTCTAAGGGGCTATGGTCTTGTCCTGGCTTAATGCTTTTATTTGCCAATTTCAAATCTGAAAGAAAAACCCTTGGTGTAGTCGTACTGGAAGTAATGCTCTTGGGATTGAAAAAATTCACACCCTTGTAGCAACCAAAATAGATGATGCCATCATCTGAAAAATGTACAGAATTTTTGTTGAAGTTGTTTGCTAAAAGACCATCTTGTATGTTATAATTTATGAAGTTGTTTTTTATGATATCAAATTTAGAGATCCCTTCATTTCCCGTAATCCAAATCCTGTTTTTTTCGGTTTGAACAATTGATGAAATGGATTGATGTGAGAAATTGTTTGTTCTGCTAAACCATTTTACGGATTTGTCTTTTGGATTTAGTAGGCACAACCCATACCCATCAGTTCCGACCCATATATTTTTTTTATAGTCTTCAAAAAGTGACGAAACGACATCAAAATTAGCATTGTTTTTTAAGCTTTTGTTCAATATATCATTATACGACTCAACCCTTGGATTTTTAGTCATATTTGAGAGCTTATACAATCCAGTTCGTGTCCCCAGCCAAATATTATCATCAATATCCACCAAAACTTTTCGGATATTTTTCGAATCAATGTATTGATCTTTCAGCGCTGGTTCTTGATGATGTATCAGTTTGCTTTGCTCCGAATTGTATGAATATAATCCACTTAAAAAACTACCAATCCATATGTTGCCTTTAGAGTCCTCAGCAAACGACATGATTCGGTTTGATTTTAAGACACCCCCGCTGTTGTTAATTTGAATGTTTTTAAATTTATTACTTCCATCTTTTAAGCAGAAAAGGCCAGAGTTCCAAGTCCCCACCCAGGTATTATTTTTGCTGTCTATGAAAACCGTCACCACATCAGCACTGGTGAGACCAGCCGCCAGGGGGTTTTTGGTTTCTAATAGATGGATAAATGTTTGTTTTTTGGGGTCATATACATCAATACCACCATCGGCAATACCAAACCATAAACGGTTTTTTTTATCTTGTGCGATAGACGTCACAGATTTTGAGAACAAAGATTGGTCTTTGTTAGGAATGCTTTCAATCGATTTGAAACGTTGTTTTTCGGGATCAAAAATATCAATTCCCTGATTAAAGTAGCCTAGCCATATCCTGTCACTTTCATCGATATAAACCGACCAGACAGAGTTGGATTTTATACCCTTTGTATTTGATCTATTGTATTTTAGTGACTTAACCCCTTGGTTGTTTATAATGAATAGGCCGTCATTTTCTGTACCACAAAAAATAGATCCAGAAGCATCTAATTCTAAAGCCAATATGCGCTTGTCTGTGATTTTATGAGTTTTGAATTCATAATAATTTGTTGGGGTTGTATAAATTTCAATTAAGCCATTGTTAACAGTACCCAACCAGACGCTACCATCTTTGTTGGTTAATATGGATTGAATGCTTTTTTTAATGATTTCAGCGTCCTTTAAGGTGGTGAATTTGGCATGATCAAGTTCGTTACTAAGGGGATTATATTTTAATAGCCCTTTGTTAGACCCAACCAATACTGCACCCCGCTGGGTAGTTTTTATGTCGTTAACTTGAAATCCAGGGAGGTTGTTATCTAATGAAAATGCAACGCTTTGGCTTTTTTTTGTTTCAATATCAACGTCAAATACTCCAAATCCGTGGGTGCCAACAAGTATTTTACCTCCCTCTATCTCCTCAATAGCCTTTACTTTTATTTTTGAGTTTACATTGTCAAGCGAGACTTGAATAAATTGGTCTAAGTTTCTATTGTAAAGGTTTAGACCCTCTTCAGTTCCCACCCAAAGATTATTTTTGGAATCCATGTAAATCGTATTTACAATGGAGTGATTTATTGACCCAGATTTATCCCACTCATGCCTGTAATTTTTAAATTCATAACCATTGTACGAACTCAGACCGTCGCCTTGTGTTCCAATCCAAATTACGCCTTTGTGGTCTTTAATGATCGTTGAAATGGCACGGGTGCTAATTTCTTCTGTTAGAGACTCAAAATTAAGATTGTTATAGGACTGTTGTGCAAAAAAAGGGGTTTTCCACGCTGTAAAAAACACTAAAATTTTTACTAAATTATGGATACGCATTTAATTATCGTTGCCGTTAGAACTGGTTAATATTGAGATTTAAAAATATCGTTTTAAAAGAAATAATTTTCTAAATTTATTACATAATTGTTTTTTTTTGCTTCAAAAATCATAGGATTATCTCCATATGTTTTATCAACTGAGGAACGAATTAGATAAGTTTGATGATGTTCAAATGTTACTATTTTTAAAGATAGTTAATTTTTTTAACCAACCAATAATACACAAATGAAAAACAAATTAATAATTACATTTGCAATTTTGTTATTACCTCTGACAATTTTTGCGCAATCTAAAACAGTCACAGGGGTAGTCAATGACGACCAAGGATTACCACTTCCGGGTGTTACAATCCAGGTTAGAGGGACAGATAACTTAGGCGCTGTCACAAATTTTGATGGCGAATTTTCAATAACTATTCAAGCTGCAAAAAAACAAGTACTTGTTTTTTCATATGTTGGATTTCAAACGATTGAGTTAGATGTCACTGAGATGACAACCGTTAATTTATCCATGGAAATAGACACTGCAGAATTAGACGAAGTTGTTGTTATTGGTTATGGTACCGTTCTAAAAAAAGATGTAACGGGTTCTATCAGCTCAGTTAAAGTTGATGAAAATATAGCCAATCAAACTACTGGAGTTGATCAGCTCCTACAAGGTCGAGCTGCTGGCGTCCAGGTTTCTCAAAACTCCAGTGCTCTAGGTTCTGGTGTTAGTGTGAGAATTAGAGGCACCAATAGCTTGAGAGGAAATAACGAACCGCTATATGTTGTCGACGGCATTATTATTGCATCTGCTGGAGAGGACGTTGCACATGCCGGAGGTCTTGGAAATGACGGTCAAGAAGTTCAAAACGGTCTCACAGGTATCAACCCTAGAGATATTGAAAGTATTGAAGTTTTAAAAGATGCATCAGCGACCGCTATTTATGGCTCTCGAGGCGCCAACGGGGTTGTATTGATTACGACTAAAAAAGGGGAAAAAGGCAATGTGAAAATCAAAGCATTTCATACCACTACTTTTAGAAGTATTCGAAAAAAATATGATATGTTAGATGGCGTTGGCTATGCAAAATATCAGAACGAGTCATGGGAAATTAATAACGGACCCCAAGATTATCCTTATGAAATAGATGATAGTGGTAACGTTTATGCAACAGGTCTTAATGCTAGTGTTGGCCCGTTAGAATACTTTGACTGGCAAAGTATTGTATATGAGCAAACCATCAGTCAAAGGCTAGGATTTTCAGCCTCTGGTGGTAGTGATAATGGAAATTACTATATTTCTGGGGGGATTGGAGATGAAAGCGGAATTGTTGCCAATTCTGGGGTCAAGTCAGGAGATTTAAGAATTAATTTAAATCAAGATTTAAACAAAAATTTAAAACTACAAGCGCGTGCTACGGCCTTTTTTACAGAAACAGATTTTGCCAATTCAGGTGATCTCCTTGGTACAGCAAATACAAACTTTGTTCGAAGCACACTTGTTTTTAGGCCAATTATTCCAGTAGCTGGTGAAAATTTTATTGAAGATTTAGAGGCTTCAAATCCTTATTCTTTTATCAATGACTTTACGGACATTTCAAAAGAAAAACGTTTTATTGGCTCTGTAACTCTAACCTATAAATTACCAATCAAAGGCTTGAGCTATCAGTTCAGAACTGGCGGAAATGTTAGGATTAAAAACCGCAGGCGGTTTTTTGGATTAACGACTTTTGCAGGAAGAAATGCCAATGGCGCTTTGCAGATCTCAGAGCTGGACTCCAAAACATATCAGGTTAATAATCTTTTGAGATACAACCGTAGCTTTAATAGGAGACACAGAATCAATGCTACATTAGGTCTTACCTACGACGTAAGAGACAATCAAAACAGTGTGTATGCAGTCCAAGATTTTGTGTCATTAGGCCTTACAACAGATCAACCTTATTTAGGTTCTGTCATTGACACACCGCTTACTTATTTATATGCTAAGCAACAGGTATTTTCTTTTTTAGGGCGTTTTAACTATTCTTTTAAAAATCGGTATGTACTTACTGCTTCTTTTAGACGCGATGGGGTTTCTAAATTTTCATCTGAAAATCGCTATAGTTTCTTTCCATCATTTGCTTTGGCTTGGAATGTAACTAATGAACCCTTTCTTCAAAATTCTGATCTTATCAGTAATTTAAAGCTCAGAGCCGGTTGGGGACAGATTGGAAACCATGGCATACGTCCTTATGGGACCATTTCGAATTACGGGATCAGTTCTGGCGTACAATATGGTAACCCAGGTAACGGTCTCAGTATTCCAATTATCCTCAACAATATTGCCAATCCCAATCTGACATGGGAGACCACTGAGCAAATTAATTTTGGTGTAGACTTTTCTTTATTTAATGAAAAGATTTCAGGAACACTTGATTTATATGACAAAACCACAAAGGATTTGCTTCAAAACATTCCTATACCATCATCTAGTGGTTACACGAACTTACAATTAAACAGAGGAGAGATCTCTAATAAAGGAGTAGAACTTGGCTTGGACTTTGACTTAATTTCAACTGATGATGTTGCGTTATCTGTAGGAGGAAATATTGCATTTAATAGAACTAAGATTTTATCTCTTGGCGTCCCTGTTGATGATTTTTACATTGACGGAGAAGCTCAACAGCGTTCATTCTTTTTAGGGAATAGAATCACCAACGGTCAAATTTTCCGTACTCCCGCAAATGTATTTGTAGAGGGCGAAGAAAGCAGTCTTTTTTATGGGTTTGAAACCAATGGGATTTACCAAACAGAAGATACGGATTTATTATCCGGAGCAGTGCCTGGTGATCCAAGAATTATAGATCAAAATGGAGATGGTGTTATTAATGATGACGATAGAACCTTTATTGGTAATCCCAATCCAGACTATATATATGGTTTAAATTTAAATTTCAGATATAAAAGATTTAATGTTTCAATGCTTTTTAATGGAGTTTATGGAAACGATATAGCCAATGGTAATCTTTTAACTATTGGTAATGCTACCGGTCAATTTCAGAATATCAGCTCAGATGCTTATTACAATGCGTGGCGACCAGATGCGCAGTCCAATACACATCCAAGGATTGGATATAATGTCATTGGCGACTCTGCCATTACCGATCGGATTATTGAGGATGGAAGTTTCTTGAGACTTAACAATCTTACGGTTGGTTATGATTTCCCGGTTGAAAATGCCAGCCTTTTCAGCCGTTTTAATGTCTTTGTAACCGCTCAAAATTTATTTACATGGACCAATTACAGTGGCTACAATCCAGAGATCTCAAGTTTTTCTTACGACGGTCTTAGAAATGGTGTTGATTGGAACGGCTCACCTGATGCAAAAACAATGTCCATTGGAGTAAATCTTAACTTTTAAAATTGATTAAAATGAAAAATTTAAAAATATTCTTATTATTTGCCCTTGCCATATTTACGTCTTGTGACTTAGACGAAGATCCTCCTTTTTTGGGTGAAAATGCTTACAATGACCCAATGTCTATTTTGGCAACCTTGGACGGAGTTTACGCGGGGTTGGCAAGTTACCAAGCTCAAGAAAGACGGCTTTTTGTTCAGAATGGCTTTTCTGGTTTTTTTGTTACAAGAAGACAGGGTCCAAATATAAATAATGTAAATAACAGAAACTTGTTATCATTAAAGCCTCAGGCCAATGATGGTGATGCTGATGCAACGTGGTTGGGTTTTTACAGAACCATTGCTAGAGCGAACGCTTTAATCGCCAATGTTCAAGATTATGATCCTGAGGGTACCTCAGCTTCAGATAAACTTTTTAAAGAGGTGGTTGGTCAAGCCCGTTTTGTGAGAGCCTGGTCTTATTTTTCGCTGGTACGTTTATTTGGGGATGTTCCATTAATTTTGGATTTGCCATCACATGATGCCGTAATGAATGCATTGACGCCTGCAAAAGAGGTTTATGCACAAGTTATTGTAGATGCTACAATGGCTGCTGATATGATGTATGATGGTTATAATGGTGATGGAGAAATTGATTATGACTATTACTATCCTAAAAAATATGCTGCCAATATGCTGCTGGCCAAAGTTTATATGACAATGGCAAGCAATGAATATGCAACTGCATATGACATCATTCCAGATAATTTATTGGGTTCTAATTTTTGGCAAATGTCCCATGATCAAGCCATCCAAGTCTTAGACCAATATCAGCTGGTTCCTGATTACTCGTCCTTGTTTACTTTACAGGGTGAAAATTCTACAGAATCTATTTTTGAATTGCAGATCAGTCAAATTGCAACAAATTCGCAGATGGGAAGAAATTACACGCCCAACCAATACAAACCAGGACAATGCTTTGGTTGGTTTTCGGTTGGTGCAGATTTTTATGACGACCATCTTACAACTTATCCTGGAGATCCAAGGCTTGAGGGTGCTACTTATATGAGTGAATACAGGAACAATGGTAATAACCCTAATAACGTCGGTAACTGGGTTCGCACTTATCCCTCAAGGAATAGAGGATGGTTTGGAAATTCTCATCCTTACCTTTTTAAATATGCTAATAAAGACATTACGCATAGCAATCAATATGATAGTAAAAACATTATTGTATACCGATATGCAGATCTTTTACTAATGTTAGCTGAAATTTCCAATGAACTGGGAGATTCAGCCAATGCATTAAATTATGTAACACAGGTTTTGGACCGTTCTGGATTAAGTAATTCAGAATATGCCGTTGCAGATCAAACGACTTTCCGACACAAAATAATGAAGGAATACCGCTATGAGCTGCTCGGAGAGGGAGAAGATGCACATAATAATAGACGCAGAGGTTTTGATTATTTTTTAGAACATATTATTATTCCTCATAACCCCAGCAGTTGGCATCCAATCACACCAAACAGAAGATTGTCAGATGGCCAAGCTATGAATTTCAACAATAAAGATTTGACGCTAAGCGAAGATCCTTCTCAGGTGATGTTTTTACCTTTGCCAACAAGAGAAGTTAACACCAACGAATTAATTAACTGATAATAAATTAATACTTCGTGTCTTATAAATTCTTAGTGGTTTTAAATATATTTTGGGCATTCAAATTGAATGCCCAAAATCAATTACCCCTTGCAAACGGTAATTTTGAAACTACCGACCCCGATAATAGTTTTAGTTATTGGTCCAACGATCAAATTGAAGATGGTCAAGCCAATTATTCTATCGCAACGGAAAACCTGATTAGCGGCAGCACCAAAGCCCAGAAAAGCCAAATCATTGCTCTGGGCACAAGAGGCTGGCATGTGAAAACTAAAAGTGATTATTTGTTTCAAGTTGAAGCAGGGCAGACCTATACCGTCCGATTTTGGGCAAAAATGAGTGGCTCAAGTTCTGCGACCATGAAGGTTGTATTTCAAGCCTCCGATGCTCCTGGAAGCTATCAAGGAAACGACAAAACAATTTCTCAAGACTGGCAACAATACAGCCACAGTTTTACAGTCGAAGCCAATGCAGATTTAAATAAATTGAGTTTTTGGTATATGGATGCCGGGGTGACTTATTTTCTCGATGAGGTGGAGGTTGTTGAAGGGAATCCAATCTCGTTTAACCAGTCGATTACCTATCAAACGGTTGATGGTTTTGGCGCTGGGATCAAACGTAAAACAGAGGATTTGTACGCACTCAACACTTCATTGCGAAATCAAATTGAGACCCATGCATTCCAAGATTTAGAAGTCAATATGATTCGCTTTTTCGTGTACCATGACCTGGAAGACCCCAACGACAATAACAACCCATTTAATCTCAATGCTGCTGCATTGGACTGGACGCGTTATGAAAGCGATCCAAACAATTGGAGATCTCGCTATGTAGCAGAAGCGCTTGGTAATGCCTTCAATTTGAGTGTCAACGGATTTGATCATATTATTGGGAATTGCAACAGCGCACCGGCCTGGTTAAAAACTAACAACTCTCACACTGGCGGTGGAACCTTAGTTTCAGGTGGAGAAAATGAATACAGTGAATTCTTAGTCGCCTTTATTAAAGGTATGGCCTCGCGCTACAATATCAATGTCACTGCAATTTCTCCGACCAACGAGCCTGACTTTCAAGTTTCTTACGAATCTATGAATACACCGCCATCTCAGTTGGCATCCATCATTAAAAATTTAGATCAACGTTTAACAATAGAAAATATTGACTATGTCCAGATTATTTCTCCTGAAAATTATAGAGTAAATTCAACAGACCCTAATAAATCTGCAACAAATTATATCGATGCCATGTTTACAGACCCCGATGTTGTCAATGCAACAGATGTAGTTGCCACTCATACTTACCAACCAGATCTCACTCCGCCGGATTGGACTGCTTTAAAGTCAGTCAGTCAGGATAAGGATATATGGGTCACAGAAGCAGGTAATTTAAAAAGTCCAGATTTTGACATGTTGGATGCCAGCTATTCAATAGAGCGCATCATGGATGGTTTCAATTACGGCGGTTTAACTGCTTATATGTTTCATTTATTTTACGAACAAACAAAATTTAACAGCGAAGTAAATGATTATATTTCCTCAGCTCTGGTTGTTTGGGACTTAAATAACAATATCATATTACCAAAACGCTATTATGTATTTAAGCATTTTACAAATTTGGTAAAAAAGGGCTATCAAAGAATTCATACAGAGACCTTCGGAGATGCTATAAGAGTTTTAGCTTTTAAATCACCTGATAATTCTAAAATTGTGGTACAACTTTACACATTGAACAACCAAATTGATTTTGATGTTGAAATTCCATTTGGCACCACTTCGGTTGCGCACTACATCACTTCAGACAACAATAACGAAAATTTCACGAGTGTTTCGACAGCGAATATTGATTTAGAAGAAAATTCCATGACCATGTCAATGGATGCCATGTCCATGCACAGCTTGGTTTTTAATATTGACACAAGTTTGAGCTCAGATTCCGTTATCCCAATTGAACAAGCCTCTGAACTTTTAGTTTTTCCAAATCCTGCAAAAACACAAATAGAATTGCGTTTCCCGTTTTATGAATCGCATGAAATAAGTATATTCCAGTACAATGGTTCTAGAGTTTTCACAAAAAAATATCCGCCATCAAAAAATCTCAGTCTTAATGTACAATTTTTGCCCCCCGGTTTTTACATTCTTAAATCAACAACACAAAAAGGCCAACGCGCTGTTAAACTCATAATAGAAAATTAATGAAATCAAACTTTCAAATAACACTGCTGTATTGTTTTTTATCTTTTTCGGTTTTCTTCAAATCTGAAGCGCAAGAAAACACAGCCAGGCCTAATTTTATTTTTTATTTAGCAGATGACCAAGATTTATTGGACTATGGGGTTTATGGTAATCCTAAAGTGCACACCCCAGCGGTGGATGCACTCGCAAGGGAGGGCATGCGGTTCAATAATTTTTATACCTCTCAGGCCATTTGTGCGCCCAGTCGTTCTCAAATTTTTACTGGAATGCACCCTGTAAAAAATGGTTGTATGGCAAATCACTTAGCAGTTAAACCCAATTTAAAAACAGTCATCACATACATGGAGGCTGAGGGCTATGATGTCGTCTTGGCAGGGAAGGGCCATGTAAAACCAAATTCTGTTTTTAAGTGGTCTAAATATTTCAAATCAGTCAACCACCGCTATTTACCTTTAGATAAGCTTGAAAATTATTTGGAAACCGTCAAAAAGCCTTTTTGTGTATTTATCACCTCCGACTTTCCACATGGTCCCTATCCAAAAAACTCAAGTTACTCAAATGAGGATATTTTTAAACTGCCCTACGACAAAGGTTATATCCCCAATTTTAAACGGGGTTACTATCAAAATATCAAAGATGATAATACACAGCTAGAACTTGTATTAAACATGGTAAAAGCTAACAATCTTGTTGAAAATTCGATATTTATCTATGCTTCTGATCACGGAATTTCCGGTAAATGGGGTGTTGCAGAACAGGGGCTCAGGGTTCCTTTTGTAGTGCGATGGCCTGGTGTTGTAGCGCCCAACACTGTTTCAGAAAGTTTGTTAAACTTTGTAGATGTTTTACCGACTTTCTTGGATATCATTGGTGCTGAAATTCCAAGTGATATAGATGGAAAAAGTTTTCAAGCAACGCTCAAAGGAAGCCAAGCGCCAGTTCACGATTATATTTATTCAATTTCCACCAGGCAAAATATACAAGCATGTAAGATTTTTCCAAGCCGCGCCGTCAGGGGTAAGCGCTATAAGTTTATAAGAAATTACAATTCCTTGGAAGTTGTGGCCTCTAATTATGGAAACAATGCAGCAGTCAATGCTTTTATTAAAATTGGTGCCGAATCTTTTCCAAATGTTCCTTTTGAAGAATTATATGATTTAAAAAATGATCCTTACCAGAAAAATAATTTGATTAAAAACAATGACTTATCTCCAATCAAAGAAGAACTTTCGGAAGCCTTAAAGCAATGGATGCTATCACAAAATGACTTTTTAATGAGAGAGCAAATGCCTCTAATAAAACCAACGCTGCATCCCCTGGACCGGGTTTCAAAATGGAACAAAGTTTCAAAAGATTTAGTGGGGAAATTAAGCGAAAGCGATTATATCCCAGTACATTATTAAATATTTACAAATGAATCAGATTAAGCGCTTTTTCTTTTTTGGACTTTTGCTTATTGCAACATCCTCTTGTGCGCAACAGATTTCCAAAAAGCCTTTAAATGTTGTTTGGATCAGCTGTGAAGATATGGGGCCAGTTCTGAGTGCTTATGATAACACAGCGGTTCATACCCCAAATATAGACCGTTTGGCGAATGAGGGTGTTAAATACACCAATGCTTATGCAACGGTTGGGGTTTGTGCGCCCAGTCGTTTTTCTATCATTACCGGCATGTACCCTGCACGTTTGGGGGCGCACAATATGCGAACGGGTGACCATAATAATTTTAAATGGCCAGAAGACATAAAGCTTAGAAAGGACAAAGGGGTTTTAGACAAGTCTGGGAAAAATGTTCCAGATTATGAGGTGGTGCCTCCTGCTTATGTAAAACCATTTCCAGAGTATCTAAGAGCCAAGGGCTATTATTGTGTTAATGACAACAAGTGTGACTATCAGTTCAATGCACCTTTCACGGCTTGGGACGACGTCTTTGGGGGCGGATCCTATAAAAATGCGCCTGAAGGACGCCCTTTTTTCTATGTCAAAAATTATTACACGACGCATGAATCTCGGATTTGGCTGCGTAAGGATAAACCCATGACGGTCGCTCCATCGGCTGTAGCAGTTCCTGATTATTATGCCGATATCCCCATTGTACGAGAAGGGATTGCACGTAAATATTCAAACATTGAAGCCTTGGACAAAGAGGTGGGTGTTTTGTTAGATCAGCTTGAAGCTGATGGTGTTATGGAGAATTCAGTTATTTTCTTCTGGAGCGATCACGGCGGTAATCTTTTGCGACAAAAAAGAGCCGTTGGAGACAGTGGTCTTCACGTGCCATTAATCATCCGCTACCCCAATGGTTATCGTGCAGGTGAAACCGAATCGCGCATGGTTTCACTAATGGATTTAGGCCCAACAGTACTATCTTTGACAGGTCAAAAACCACCAAAATATATGGACGGTAAGGCTTTTGCAGGCCCTTTTGAAGAAGCGCCAAGAGATTATATTTTTGGTTCAGCCGATCGCTTTGATGAATCTACAGATATGCAGCGTTCTGTTTTGGATGGACGTTATGTTTATATCAAGAATTTCATGCCGGAGCTGCCATTGATTTACAGGAACAGATATAGAGAACAAATTCCAATGAACAAGCATTTGATTGAATTGGATGCCGAAGGGAAGCTTGAGGGTGATGCAGCCTATATTTTCATGAAAACGAAGCCTCAGGAAGAACTTTATGATCTAAAAAATGATCCATATGAGGTCCATAACTTAGCAAATGACCCGGCCCATGCTGAAAAGTTAAAGGAGATGAGTACTCAACTTAGTCAGTGGCAATCAGCAATACAAGACCGTGGCTTTACACCCGAAAGTGAAATCATTCGCGAATTTTGGCCCGGTATGATTCAACCAGTTACGGCGGACGTAAAGATTCAGCAACAGAACAATACCATTGTCTTAAGCTGTGCAACAGAAGGGGCTTCTATTGGTTACCAGCTGTCAGATGCCATTGGTTCGGATTACTGGCAGCTTTACACAAAGCCTCTTATGTTACAACCCCAAGAAAAAATAAGCACACGCGCCATTCGCATTGGCTATAAGGCCTCTAATATTATAACCACAAAATAAATTTAATTGTATTATGAAAAAATTAATAAACCGCATTTTACTTAGTTTTGGCCTTCTAGTTTCGTCTTATTTTGCAAATGCACAAGCTGGTACAA
This sequence comes from Flavobacteriaceae bacterium, assembly GCA_002709185.1. Next base: position 3,167 of record PAQB01000048.1, on the reverse strand, counting down.
AAAACCATAATATTCTTTTTATTTCTGTGGATGATTTTAGGCCAAAAATCAATTCCTATGGCGAATCCCAAATGATTACCCCTAATATTGACAAATTGGCTTCGGAAGGTCTTCAATTCAACAATGCTTTCACAAATATTGCAGTTTGTGGCGCGAGTCGGGCGAGCATCATGACTGGCATACGCCCCAGTCAAAAACGCTTTAACGATTATACTTCAAGAGCCTCTAGAGACACGCCCAACGCGATTAGTCTGAATCAACTTTTTATGGAAAATGGTTACGAAACGATATCCTATGGTAAAATATATCACTATTCAAACGATACGGGTGAATATTGGTCTGATAATGATGGGGGGGCCCATCAAGCAGATTACCAAGATCCCAAAGCCCAGGAGCGCAAGCGTAATGGAGAATTTGGAGAGCATGGTCGCAAGGGGCCTGCATTTGAGTATCCAGAGGTGGATGATTATGCCTATAACGATGGCAAAGTAACTCAAAGAGCCTTGGATAAAATGAAAGCATTAAAAGCAGAAGGCAAGCCCTTTTTTATGGCGGTTGGATATGTGTCTCCACACTTACCTTTTATACAACCTAAAAAATATTGGGATCTGTACGATCACAACCAAGTTCCTTTGGCCGACAATCCCTACCAGCCAGAAAACTCACCCTATATTGCCATGCATGCCCAACATGACAATGCGGAGTTGAGAAACATGTATTTAGATATTCCTAGCAAAGGCTTATTAAGTGATGAAATGTCCAGAAATCTCGTCCATGGCTATTATGCCAGCGTGAGTTATATGGATGCTTTGATTGGAGATTTAATTGATGGTTTAGACGCAATGGGATTGCGCGACAATACCACCATTATCTTGTGGAGCGATCATGGGTTCTTTTTAGGGGAGCATGGGTTTTGGTGTAAACACAGTACCTTTTATGAGGCCATAAAAATCCCTTTTATCATTTCCTCCCCGGGTTATGCTAAAAATCAAACAACTGATTCTTTTACTGAATTGGTGGATGTATATCCAACCCTTTGCGAATTGACAGGAATTACACCACCTGATTACATCCATGGAGAAAGTTTAACTACTGTGATGGAAAATCCATCGGTTAACTTAAAAGATGAAATTTACACCCGCTATAAGCAAGGCGAGGCTGTAGTGGATGAAAATTATTCTTACACAGAATTTTTTCAAGGCGAAGAATACCTAGGAAATATGCTTTATGACCTTAAGGTCGATTTGAGGCAAAATATAGACATTTCAAAACGTGCTGAAAACGCAGCATTGGTTGACAAATACAGCAAGAAATTGAAAGTGATGCGAGATTTCGTGAACCAAGATCCCTTGAAATTGAAGTGATATTAATCTATATTTCTGCTGTGATTTTACATTTATAGAACTATCGCCTCAAATTTGATAGGCTTTTACTCAAATATTCTAAGTAAATAAAAGTTCTAGAGTTAAATTTATAAAACTAATAATTAGCCAAATAGAATGACTTTTAAATTTAATTATTTTCAGAAAACAATAGTTTTAAAACAGATTAAAATCTTGGTTTTTTTAATGTTTTCAGGACTGATTTTTTCACAAAACAATGATTTTTATTACGTGTCTGCACTCATTGGATCTGATTCCAACAATGGTTCTGAAACAGCTCCCTTTGAGACAATAAATAGGGCCATCTCATTGGTCAATCCAGGGGATACAATTTTTGTCATGAATGGGACCTATCAAAATGATGGTTATGGAACGGTGGATACTACCACAAATACCAACATGAACAACAATCATGTTGTGACGATCAATAAGTCCGGAACAGCGGGGGCTTATATCACTTTAAAAAATTATCCTGGTCATACCCCAATCATTCAATTTGATGGCAGGGGTGGAATTGTTATTTCAAATGATATGAACTATATCATTATTGAAGGTTTTGAAGTGGTCGGACCTGGTGCATCCATCACTTATGCCGAAGCCTACGCAGATAGACAATATAAGGTTTTAGCGGCTTCTGATCCTGATGATGACATCAATTATAACCATACTTATTTTTCTGGAAAGGGCATTTGGGGTGGATATGGCGCGCACCATCACATTATTATTCGCAACAATATTGTTCATGACACAGCGGGCTCTGGGATTCGCTTTAATGACTCTGATCACATTACTATTGAAAACAATGAAGTTTACAACACCACTTGGTGGACCTCTTCGGCTTCATCTGCGGTTGTCTTTGCTGAAACCATTGCTTCCTCGGAAGTTGACAATGGGACAGATCCCAAGATGGTCATGCGTGGTAATTTAGTTTATAACAACTGGAATCGCATTCCTTTTTACGTCACCCAATTGCCTGATAACTCAGGCAATACCAATCCTAATTATGGTACTGCGAATTACAACAGTATTTTGGATGGACAGGGATTATACGTCACAAGAAGCGATGACAATTACAATGGAACCTTTTTATTTGAAAATAATGTTTGTATAAACAACGGTAAAAATGGAATCAATTTTGATAATTCTTTAGGTGCTTCTGCCATTATTCAAAACAATAGTATGTATTACAACGGAGTTCATGAAATTCTTCAAGACCTTTCTGCTGTAGACGGAAATACAACGCATCGTGGTCAAAATGTAGCTGGAATTACCTCTCGTAAAGTTAAGGGAGTGACCATTGTCAACAATATAGTTGTAACAAGAGAAAGTGTTTCTGATGAACTTATATCATTTGATTTTGAGGAATCAACTGCAGGTTGGTCTAGTTGGGGCCCTGCTAGCGTTGCATTGAGCTCAAATGAATCACACTTTGGTAGTAAGAGTCTTTTAATTAGTGGACGTGCTGCCGATTGGCAGAGTCCTAAAATTGATTTAGAGGATTTAGGATATGATTTGGACGTGGGTCAGAAATACAAGATATATGTTTGGGTAAAGTTGGTGGCGGGAAGTTCTTCTGGAGACGTTCAATTAACCCTCAGAAAAACAGTAAATGGAAATACGATCTCATCGCCTTTGTTTGGTGGTGTTGAAACTGTTTCACAAGATGATTGGACCCTCATCAGTGGTGACTATACCCATCAGTTGTCAAGCGACTTTTTATATGTCAGGGGACCTGTACAAAGTGAAGGCTTAGCTGATTTCTACATCGATGACTTTTCAGTTGTT
>PAQB01000047.1 GCA_002709185.1 Flavobacteriaceae bacterium | reverse complement strand
TATAGTTAGTAAAATTTTAAAATCAAAGCTAGATTTTAAGGGTTTGATTTTTACAGATGCACTGGACATGAAAGGCGTTTCAAATTACAGTTCGGCTGGTGCAATTGACTTACAGGCTTTTATGGCGGGTAACGATGTATTATTAATGTCTAAAGATGTAAGACAAGGCATTGAAAAAATAACAGCTGCATATGATTCTGGAGAAATTACAGAGGTCCGTTTAGCCCATTCTGTTAAAAAGATTTTACGCGCTAAATACAAAGTAGGTTTGCATATGTATCAGCCTGTAGAGATTGAAAATCTTATTGAAGACTTGAACCGCCCAATAGACGATGTTTTGTATGAGCGTTTGATGCAAAATGCACACACGATTGTTAAAAATAAAAATTCATCTATCCCGATAAATGATTTGCAATTACAGAAGGTTGCCTACCTTCCGATGGGAGACGATTCAGGCGATGCTTTTTATAATGCATTGCAACAATATACGAAGGTGGATAAAATTGAATCTCAAAACCTTGATGCGGTGTTAGCTTCTTTAAATTCTTATAGTTCTGTAATAATCGGATTTCATAAATCCAATTTAAGTCCCTGGAAAGCTTATCAATTTTCAAATAAGGAATTGGTTTGGTTGCAAGAAATTGCCCGTCAAAATAAAGTAATTTTATCGGTCTTTACTAAGCCCTATGCCTTAAATGCTTTAAAATCACTTTCAAATATAGAAAGTATTTTGTTGGCTTATCAAAACAGTGAAATTTCTCAGCGCGTTGCCGCTCAAATTATTTTTGGTGCTTTGCCCGCCAAAGGAAAATTACCTGTAAGTATTTCCAACTCCTCTTTTAAGGTCGGTCAAGGGATTCAAACTCAACCATTGGGAAGATTGGCTTATGGGGTTCCAGAAAGTGTAGGCATGAGTTCCAGGCGGCTCCTTAAGTTGGATTCTATGGCCCATTTGGCAATCGATAAAAAGATGACACCAGGTTTACAACTCCTTGTGGCACGTAAAGGCAAGGTCGTTTACCACAAAAGTTTTGGTCACCACACCTATGAAAATAAGATAAAGGTTTCCCCCAAGGACTTGTACGATGTAGCTTCACTGACTAAGATTTTAGTTACACTGCCTCTGCTTATGGAGTTGGTCGATTTGGGTGTAGTTAACTTAGACGACCGCTTGGAAACCTTATTGCCAAGCTACAAAAATTCTAATAAAGCCCATATCACCCTCAAAGAAATGTTATCGCATTTTGCCCAACTAAAACCTTGGATCCCGTTTTACTCTGCTACTTTAGATTCTGTCACCCAAAAACCTCATCCAAATTTTTTCAGAACTAAAAAATCTATAGATTTTCCGATTCAAATTTCGGACAACACATTTCTCCGTGCCGATTTTACAGACAGTATTCATGAAAATATTTTTGCATCCGAGCTCTTAGAAAAGCGCAAATATCGCTACAGCGATCTGCCTTACTACATTTTAAAGGAATTTATTGAGAACCATTATGAACTTCCATTAAATGATTTGATTCAACAACACTTTTACAGTTCTATAGGCGCCAATTCTTCTACCTATCTTCCTTTAAATCGTTTCGATAAAACTCAAATCATTCCTACAGAACAGGATAATTATTTTCGCTTTGAAAAAGTTCATGGTCATGTGCACGATATGGGCGCTGCTATGCAAAATGGAGTGGGGGGGCATGCCGGTTTATTTAGTACGGCAAATGATGTGGCCAAGTTGATGCAAATGTTTTTGCAAAAGGGGACTTATGGCGGAGAAAACTTTATCAAACCTCAAACCATTACTGCTTTTAACACCTGCTATTATTGTGAAGACGATAACAGAAGAGGAGTGGGCTTTGATAAACCCCAACTGGAAGAAGATGGCCCTACTTGTGGTTGTGTGTCCATGCAAAGTTTTGGGCATTCGGGATTTACAGGCACCTTTGCTTGGGCCGATCCTGAGGAAGCGATTATTTATGTATTTTTGTCCAACCGAACATATCCCGATTCCAAGAATAACCGCTTGCTTGAGGACAATATTCGGACCGAAATCCAACGCTTTATTCAAGAAGCCATTACAGATTAAAATGAAAATAGGAATTGTTTGTTATCCCACCTTTGGCGGCAGTGGCGTGATTGCTACAGAGCTTGGCCTGGAGTTGTCTCGAAAAGGGCATGAAGTCCATTTTATAACATACCGACAGCCTGTACGGCTTGAACTGATCAGCGAAAATGTTCATTTTCACGAAGTTAATGTGCCAGATTACCCATTATTTCATTACCAGCCCTATGAATTGGCATTGTCCAGTAAGATTGTGGACATGGTCAAAATGTATAAAATTGATGTATTGCATGTACATTATGCCATCCCACATGCCTACGCTGGCTATATGGCTAAACAAATGTTACATCAAGAAGGCATTGTATTGCCAATTGTGACCACTTTACACGGTACAGATGTAACGCTTGTGGGAAGCCATCCTTTTTACAAAACGGCAGTAACTTTTAGTATCAATCAATCTGATGCCGTTACATCAGTATCTCAAAGTTTAAAAGACGTAACCCAAAGGTTGTTTAATACCCAGAAAGACATCAATGTTATTCCAAATTTTATAGATTTAAAGAAGTATAAAGAGACAGTCAATTTATGTCCACGAGGGCTTTTAGCAAGTGCTGAAGAGCGCGTGATAACTCACGTGAGTAATTTTAGACCCGTAAAACGCATTCCTGATGTGATTCACATCTTTAATAACATTCAAAAAGAAATCCCTTCTAAATTGATGATGGTTGGAGAGGGCCCTGAGCGTGCTTATGCCGAACGTCTCTGTGCACAGCTTGAAATTCAAGACCGCGTGGTGTTTTTAGGGAATAGTAACGAGGTCAATAAAATTTTATGTTTCAGTGATTTATTTCTTTTGCCTTCAGAAACTGAAAGTTTTGGGTTATCTGCCCTGGAAGCCATGGCGTCAGGCGTTCCTGTCATTTCAAGTGATTCTGGTGGTTTACCAGAGGTTAACATTGATCGCCTCTCAGGGTTTTTAAGTCCAGTGGGAGATATAGAAACTATGTCCAAAAATGCCCTTCACATTTTAAAAGATTCTGATAGGCTTGAAACCTTTAAAATGGCCGCAAAATCCGTGGCTTCTAAATTTGACATTCATCAAATTGTTTCCAGTTATGAAGCGGTTTACGAAACTGCTCTAAAAAATTGTATCTCAATTTAATGGCTGCTAGCGCTTATTTTATTAATTTTACATCTTAATATTAATCAATAGGCTTTGTCATTATGGCTGGAAATTCATTCGGAAACATTTTTAAATTAACAACCTTTGGGGAATCTCATGGCCCTGCCATTGGCGGTGTAATTGATGGTTGCCCTGCAGGTGTTTCTATTGATCTTGATAAAATTCAACAAGAGATGGACCGCCGCAAGCCTGGCCAATCCAAGATTGTAACCCAGCGGAAAGAACCCGATACAGTCGCATTTCAATCCGGAATTTTTGAAGGTGTTACCACTGGAATGCCTATAGGATTTATCATTAAAAATACCGATCAAAAATCGAAAGATTACAGCCACATCAAGGATGTATTTCGTCCCAGCCACGCCGATTTTACTTACAACGAAAAATATGGGCAAAGAGATTACAGAGGGGGCGGCCGCAGCTCGGCCAGAGAAACCGCTTGTCGGGTGGTTGCAGGTGCTATCGCGAAACAATTTTTAAGTGGTATTTCCATAACAGCTTACACCTCTTCAGTTGGACCCATTTCTTTAGCAAAAAACCATCACCAATTGGATTTATCACAAACCGAATCTAATATCGTTCGCTGTCCTGATATAACTGTAGCTGAAGCCATGATTGAAAAAATAAAAGCCATCCGAAAAGAAGGGGATACCATAGGAGGTACGGTTTCTTGTGTCCTAAAGAATGTGCCCGTGGGCCTCGGAGAGCCAGTATACGATAGATTACACGCCCAACTGGGAAAAGCCATGTTGTCCATTAATGCTGTCAAAGGATTTGAGTATGGTTCTGGTTTTGATGGGGTTAAAATGAAAGGCAGCGTCCATAATGACGCTTTTAATAGCGATGGTACTACCAAGACCAACCACTCGGGTGGCATTCAAGGGGGCATCAGCAATGGAATGGATATTTATTTCAATGTGGCTTTTAAACCTGTTGCCACGGTGATGCAATCACAAGATACAATTGATAAAACTGGTAATTCGGTAAAAATGCACGGTAAGGGGCGTCACGACCCTTGTGTGGTACCGCGTGCCGTTCCCATTGTAGAAGCCATGGCAGCATTGGTTTTGGCAGATTTCACGCTGCTTAACCGCCTTTCAAAACTATAATATTATGAAACCTTTGGCCTTGCATTGGAAAATATTAATTGGCATGCTTTTGGGCGTGATTTTTGGTTTTTTGATGCTTCAAATTGAATGGGGTGCTACTTTTATTACAGCATGGATCAGGCCATTGGGGACTATTTTTGTAAAGCTGCTTAAGTTAATTGCGGTCCCTTTGATTTTAGCCTCTCTCATAAAGGGAATCTCCGACTTAAAAGACATTTCAAAATTTGCTTCTATTGGTCTAAAGACCATTATTATTTACGTTTTCACAACGGTAGTGGCCATCAGCATTGGTTTGACTTTGGTTAATATTTTTAATCCTGGTGATGGGGTTTCAGACGCCACTATTTCTAAATTAACTGCAACCTATGCCAACAACAGCAGTGTGCAAGGCAAGATTGCAGAGGCTGGCCGCCAGCAAGACAGCGGTCCACTTGATTTTGTAGTAGATATGGTTCCAGAAAATGCGTTTTCTGCCCTTAGCAACAACAAATTGATGTTGCAAGTTATTTTTCTGTCTATTTTCTTGGGAATTTCTTTATTGCTTATTGGCGAGAAACGCGCCAAACCGTTAAAAGATGTATTTGATTCTCTGAATGATGTGGTTTTAAAAATGGTAGACTTGATTATGTTAACAGCCCCTTATGCTGTTTTTGCGCTTTTGGCCAACGTTGTGGTTTCATCAGGTGATCCAGAACTTTTATATGCACTTTTGTTTTACGCTTCTGTCGTTGTGGGCGGTTTACTTTTAATGGTCTGTTTTTATCTTCTTATTTTGGCTTTTGTGGTCAAAAAGAATCCCTTTTGGTTTTTAAAGCAAATTAGTCCCGCGCAATTGCTGGCCTTTTCGACCAGCAGCAGTGCTGCCACGCTTCCAGTGACCATGGAACGGGTGGAGGAGCATGTTGGTGTTGACAAGGAAGTGTCTAGTTTTGTGTTGCCAGTTGGTGCGACCATCAATATGGATGGAACCAGCCTTTACCAAGCCGTTGCCGCTGTTTTTATCGCACAAGCGCTTAATTTTGATTTGACATTTGCAGACCAATTGATGATTGTACTTACCGCTCTTTTGGCCTCCATAGGTAGTGCGGCTGTGCCCGGTGCTGGCATGGTGATGTTGGTCATTGTTTTAGAATCTGTGGGCTTTCCAGCAGATAAGCTGGCCATTGGATTGGCCTTGATTTTTGCGGTAGATCGACCTCTAGATATGTGTAGAACAGTTATTAATGTCACTGGAGATGCTACAGTTTCTACCTTCATTGCCAAACTTGAAGGCAAATTGCACGACCCTAAGCCTAAAGACTGGGACGATCATTTAGAAGCTGTAAAGTGATTTAAATATATGTTGATGATTGGCTTTTTTATTTTGGAATAACAGGTTCGAAAGGGTTTAGAATCTCATCCTTGTAATTTGCATCATCATCCTTTATCCCTTGTTTACCAGTATCTCTGATGGCCCAGCCGATCTCGGGTCTCAGTTCTAAGGTTTCTTTGTCTTGTTTGACCCCTACAAATCCTGCCAAAAACTCCATTTGAAATTCTAAACCTTGGTAAATCCAGTAAAAATCTGCTTTGGCCATTCCAGAGGGGAAATCTTCGGTGGTTACTTTATCTTTGAGATAAGGAAAGAACTTGAGAATCCATCCATCAATTAAAGGGGCACCACTGCCCCCGAAACTTTTGTACATCTGCCCCCAAAACTCAATATCTGTTTTCCCTTTTGAGGCCTCCACAAATTTTTCTAAAACAGGAATTAAATCTTTAGTCCACCATTCTAAGTCGTATTTCTCCAAAGCCTTGGTTTTAGACAATATCAATTCCCAATCCTCTGTATTGCCTTCCAATTTTATTTGTGTGATGCCACAAGATGTGTATACGACGTAAACAAAATAACTGTGCATGGCTTCCATAAGTGTAATTTCAAAAGCAGCTTTTTCTGCAGTGCCAGTTGTAGAGAAGTTTAAGAGCGTTGTGTTCAATAATTTTTGCCCAGTATATGCTCCAATTTTATCTGTAAATTCAGGAAATACACTTTCCCAATCATTTTTGTCAGAGCCTTTGATAAACATATTGCGATATACTTTAAGCACTTTTTTACCGTCAAAATCTACAAAATGATGCCTTAGTTTCTCTGGATTACTATTAATATGTTTTGAAAATCCTTGGGCTATTAAAAGCCATATCATATCTGGTGAAATAGACAGAGGTCTATGGTATGCATAGGCATTGTGAACCGCTTGTACAAAGGGATGAAAAGTTGGTGTTATCAAATCATACTCTTTTTTTGACCATGCCTCGATACCTTCACCACATCTTTTAGTCAAGGCCTGAAGATAGGGTACTTCTTGAAATTTTACATCGACGGGTTCAAGCTCACATATTTTTAGGGTTGTAGCAGTTTTATTAGGATTTTGCCCGCAACCAATAAGGACAAACAAAAGTATTAGAGTTGAGGCTATATTCTTCATATTTATTTTTCAATGTTTAGATAACTGTGGCGTTTGAGTTTGTTTAAAAGCGGATTCCAAGACCAATACCATTTCTATTGGCCAGTACTTTAAATTCAGGATTAAAAGATGTGGATGCATCCAATGATGAATTGTACATTTCTACGGCTTTTTTAGCATTTTTATTAGCGTTTGTATGGATTGGAATGGAAACAACAATCAGCCCTGCACCAAGACCTGCCATAACCCAGTTTGGATTTCCATTCTTAGAAGCTGCAATTCCAAGATTCCATCCGACCAACGCGCTTCCAGCACCGCCAATAATTCCGCCTAACAGGCGGTTTTTATGCGCTTTTTTCATTAAAGCAGCGGCTTTGTAATTTGGCTCCATGAGATCTACAATTTTTCTCATAGAAATTTTTTCTCCTTCCAAAGCGAATTTATAACTTCCAAAGACTTTTTTCATCTCAATTTCTTGACCGTTACAGACTGTGGATAGTGCTATTGTAATTAAAAGGGCTATAATTTTTTTATTCATAAGTATGTGTTTTGTTAAATATTGGGCTAACAGAGATCTAAAATTTCTGAAATGTTGCAGTAATATTTAACCGTTGTTTTATTGATTCAACATATCTTTTGTTTCTTTTATTTTATTTTCTTCCTCTTTAGCCATGTCTCTTAATTCTTTCTCTTTATTTTTATATTCGTTAGACATGTCTTGTGTAATATTCATTTTCTTTTTTTCAGCATCTGTTGCAGTTCTTAAAACCGCCACTTTTATGTCATTATTTTTATCGACATAATATTCTGGAATATAATTTCCACTTTTCATGGCTTGCATCAGTTTCATGCCTTTAATTTTGTTGCCTTCTATATCGTAAACAGTAATATTACCATCGCTAAGCATTACTCTCTCTTTTGAAAAATTTTCTTTATCAGCCATTGTCAATCCTTTTAAAAAGGTCTTTTTTACTGCAATTTCATGTTTGGTTTTGTCCGAACTTTCAGTGGTTTTATTTTCTTTATTTTGCATGCAAGAACTTAAAGATATTGCCAGTGATATAATTCCAATTGTGATAATTTGTGTCAGTTTCATTTTATGTAGTTTTTGGGTTTTTATTATTGTTTTAATGGCTTACAATCGAAGACCGTATTTGAATTAGACACCAAATATTTTATTTGGTCACGTATTGTGGTTGAAATTTTAAATTATTAAGCCGTTGGATAACGCTTTTTCTGCTCTTTTTGGTGTGGTATTTAAAGCAGTGCTCTTAGTTGATTAATGTTTAATTTTTGAGAAATCAGCTTTAATTCTAAGAGTTTGTTTTGTACATTTTCGAGGGTCTCTTTTTGGATGTTCTTTTGAGACCATTCGGTTTGCGCAAGCCATGCTTGGACATCTTCGCGCTTTTGACCATAGCGCTTGGAGAGGATTGTATCAATGCCTGCAATATTTTTGAATTCTTTGGTGATGGGATTGATGGTTTCAAGAATCGATTTCAGTGTGAATGTTTCATTTTTAATGAATGAATCTGTAGCTGCAATTACAAAACAAGGCCAGGGGGTAGGGCACTCGCCAATGCGTCTAAAAACACCACTGTCAACCAAAGGCTTGGTTGTGTATTTTTCCCACAGAAAGTAATCGGCTTCCCTTGCTGTAAGAGCCTTGACACCACCCTCTAAATTTTTAATGATTTTAAAATGTAATTCCTTTTTTATATTCCAACCCAGTTTTTGTGCCTGTAAATACGCCATGAGATGTGAGCCTGAACCCATGCGGCTGATGGCTGCTTGAGTGTTTTTTAACTCCGAAATTTTGGTGTAGTTTGATCCAGTAGCGACATGAACCCCCCATATCAAAGGGGATTCAACAAAAGTTTGTACAATTTTACTTGAAATACCGTCTGAGATTGCTTTAATGATACCCTCAGTTAAAACGACGGCAATATCTATGGAATTCTGTTTTAGCGCTTCAGTCATTTGTCCAGTTCCCCCTGGACAGTCTACCCAACATAAATCAATGCCTTGAGCTTTAAATGCATTGTTTTTTAAGGCAATATACCAAGCATAATTAAAGTGTTCTGGAACCCCGCCAATGCGTACTGTTTTCATCGATCTATTAATTTATCCAGGGTGTATTGAATGAGTGCATCAATTGTTTTTTCAGGGGATTTGCTAAAGGTACCATTAGCCCTGTTGGCCAAGATGGCGTTCATGGAACAGGCTTGATGTCCCAATAATTTCGAAAGCCCAAAAATGGCTGAGGTTTCCATTTCAAAATTGGTAATTTTAAAGCCTTCAAAAGTAAAATTTTGGAGATTTTTCAAGAATTTAGAATCGCTGGGTGTCAGTCGCAATTTCCGTCCCTGAGGCGCGTAAAAGCCACCGCAAGTAGCGGTAATTCCCTTTAAAATATTTTTGCTAATTAATTGATTTTCTAATGATTTATCACCCTCTACTAGAACAGGATGTGCGCGTTCTTTTTTCCAATTACAGTGCTCGACAAAAGCCTGCTCAAAAACTTTATTTTGAATGCTTTTAGTGTTATAGGCTAGAAGCATACCATTTAAGTCTAAGCCATGGGTGCTCAATAAAAAAGAATCCACTGGAATTTCATTTTGCAAAGCTCCTGAAGTGCCAATACGAACAATTCTAAGCGAAGTGAGTTCCGATTTCACTTGGCGGGATTTAAAATCAATATTAACCAGCGCATCCAATTCGTTCAATACAATATCTATATTGTCTGCTCCGATGCCAGTGGAAATCACAGTAATGGGTTGGTTTCTCAAAGTACCCGTATGGGTTTTAAACTCTCTTTTGTGCTGTCTAAAATGAATGGTATCAAAGTAGGCAGAAACCTGATCCACACGGTCTGGATCACCCACTGTTATGACCGTGGACGCTAAATCCTTAGGTTTGAGATGCAAGTGGTAAACGCTGCCATCAGAATTTAAAATAAGTTCAGAATCTTTAATGCTCATGATGATTCAATTAGCCTCCTACACGTTTGACATTAAATCCCATTTTTTTGAGTAAAACCATAATTTGATCTCTGTAGTCGCCTTGAATAATAATGGCTTCATTTTTATAGCTACCGCCCACACTAAAGTTCTTTTTTAGTTTTGAAGTCAGTTTTTTAAAATCTGTGTCTGCACCGGTATAACCTTCAATAATTGTAATCGGCTTTCCTTTTCGTTTTTCATATTTGCAAATCAAAGGGCCGTCTTGTAGCCAAAAGTCAGGCTTGTATGCTGGGGGTTGTTGTTCCAATGCCTTATGTTCGGGAAATAAGTCTTTAAGTTGGTCTCTTAAATCCATTATTTTTTGGTTAACCCCAGTTCTATTAGACGTTCGTTGAGAAAATCACCTGCTGTGATGTCTTCAAACTGTTTGGGGTTGTCCGCATCAATACAACTTTCTAAGACATCTAATTTCATAGCGCTGATTGGATGCATAAAAAACGGAATTGAATAACGCGATTGGCCCCAAGCTTCCTTTGGAGGGTTTTTTACTCTGTGTATGGTTGATTTTAATCTGTTGTTGGTGTGTCTAGAAAGCATGTCTCCAACATTAATCATAAGTTCATCTGCTTCTGCGATGGCATCAATCCATTCGCCTTGGTGGTTTTGAACTTGAAGTCCACGTCCTTGAGCTCCCATTAAAAGCGTTATTAGGTTAATATCTCCATGCGCTGCTGCGCGTTCTGCCTTTTCTGGAGCCTCAGTAATGGGAGGGTAGTGGATGGGTCTTAAAATACTGTTGCCATTGTGAATAAAGCCATCGAAATAGGTTTCCTCTAAGTCTAAATGCAAAGCCAATGCGCGCAAAACATATTTCGCTGTTTTTTCCAGCATTCTATAGGCTTCTTTTCCAACAGCATTAAAATTTTCAAGTTCCTTAACCTCTACATTGGGATGGTATTCTTTTTCTAATTCAGGATCATCTTCCACAAATTGCCCAAAGTGCCAAAATTCTTTTAAATCTCCTTGCTTACGTCCTTTGGCACTTTCCTTTCCGAAAGATACATAGCCACGCTGCCCCCCAATGCCTGGAATTTCGTACTGTTGTTTTACAGCAATCGGAAGATCGAAAAAAGTTTTAATTTCGGAATAAAGAGACGTAACAAGCGCGTCTTTAAGAAAGTGACCTTTAAGCGCAACAAAACCAATGGATTCGTATGCCTCTCCAATTTCAGAAACAAATTTTTGTTTTAACGCCTCATTTTCAGAAAGAAAATGGTTGAGGTTTACACTTGGAATTTTTTTCATAATATAAAGATTACTTTACAAAGATATGAAATCAATTGCTTATTTGACAACATCTTAAGATTAGAGCCTTAAGTTCGCTATTATTTGTTAAATTTGAGACATACGCCATAGCTAATTAATTGAAATCGCCATTTTCATATTCATCATTTAAAGTTTCAGAAGTGCAACAAGTCTGGCTTTATTTTAACATGCTCAAGTCTCGAATGATTGAAGAAAAAATGCTAATTCTATTGCGTCAAGGAAAAATATCTAAGTGGTTTTCCGGTATTGGTCAAGAAGCGATCTCTGTAGGGTTAACTTCAGCACTTCATAAAGATGAATATATTCTACCCATGCATCGCAATTTAGGGGTTTTTACAACAAGAGAAGTTCCTTTATCCCGACTGTTTGCTCAATGGCAAGGTAAGGCCAGTGGTTTTACCAAAGGCCGAGACCGATCTTTTCATTTTGGAACCCAAACTTATAAAATTGTTGGTATGATTTCACATTTGGGTCCTCAGTTGGGGGTCGCTGATGGTATTGCACTATCCCACATTTTAAAAAAAGAAGTCAGACTTACCGCCGTATTTTCAGGTGAGGGCGGTACAAGCGAGGGTGATTTTCATGAAGCTCTAAATGTGGCCTCTGTATGGAAGTTACCGGTTTTGTTTTGCATTGAAAATAATGGTTATGGGCTGTCGACACCAACAGTCGAACAGTACAATTGCGAACACATTGCCGATCGAGGTAAAGGCTATGGAATGGAGTCCCACATTATTGAAGGGAATAACATTTTGGAAGTTTATTCTAAAGTGGATAAGATTGCTAAAAGTGTTCGTGTAAATCCACGTCCCGTGCTATTGGAATTTAAAACTTTTAGACGGCGGGGTCACGAAGAAGCAAGTGGCACCAAATACGTCCCTGATGAATTGATGCAAACATGGGAGTTCAAAGATCCAATTGCAAATTTTGAAGCGTATTTAATCAAAGAAGGTGCAATAAATTCTAAAAAAATAAAGCAGATGCGTTCTGAAATTTCTGAAGAAATTCAAACGGGACTACAACTGGCCTTTGATGAGGCGGCGGTCACTTCGGATTTAGAAACAGAACTAAAAGATGTTTATAAGGCGTTTAATTTTCAAGAAACAATTCCAAAAAATGAGACCCTTGAACAACGATTTGTTGATGCGATTTCTGAAGGTCTAAAACAGGCTATGGAAATGCATCAAGATTTGGTGTTGATGGGACAAGACATCGCCGAATATGGAGGTGTCTTTAAGATTACAGACGGGTTTGTAAAATTATTTGGTAAAGCGCGGGTACGAAACACACCAATTTGTGAGTCTGCCATTATTGAAACGGCTATGGGGCTTTCCATTGCGGGGCTAAAGTCTGTCGTTGAATTGCAATTTGCTGATTTTATTAGTTCTGGATTCAATCCTGTGGTTAATTACTTGGCAAAATCACACTACCGCTGGGGCCAAGAAGCCAATATTGTTTTGAGAATGCCTTGTGGGGCAGGCGTTGGTGCTGGGCCTTTTCATTCTCAAACCAATGAAGCTTGGTTTACCAAAACCCCAGGTCTCAAAGTGGTTTATCCGGCATTTCCTTACGACGCAAAAGGCTTGTTAACCGCTGCTATCGAAGATCCTAATCCAATCTTATTTTTTGAACACAAGGCGCTTTACAGAAGCATACGCCAAGAGGTTCCCATAGATTATTACACCCTTCCAATAGGCAAAGCATCTATCTTAAAAGAAGGCGAAGCAATCACTATTATAGCCTACGGTGCCGCTGTGCATTGGGCTTTGGAAACTTTAAACAATAACCCTTCCATAAATGCAGATTTAATTGACTTGCGATCTTTGCAGCCCTTGGATTATGACTGTATTTTAAAATCTGTCAAAAAAACCAACCGCGTTATCATATTACAAGAAGATTCTTTGTTTGGGGGCATTGCCAGCGATATCTCAGCTTACATCATGGAAAATGCATTTGAATTTTTAGATGCTCCAGTTCAGCGCGTTGGAAGTCTAGATACCCCCATACCATTTGCAAGTTCGTTGGAACAGCAGTATCTTGCAAAGCGAAGTTTTGAGACGGCTCTCAAAACGCTTTTAAACTATTAAATGGAATATTTAAATCTTTTTTTTGATGCTTTTATTGGCACCTTGAACTGGACTTGGCGCTCCATAAACTTTGATGTACCCTGGAGCCGAAATTATTTTTGGGGCCTTATTTTAATCTCCCTATTTGTTTTTGCCTTAGAACTTCTATTCCCATGGCGTAAAACCCAAAAAGTCATTCGGAAAGATTTTTGGTTGGACGGTTTTTATATGTTCTTCAATTTCTTTGTTTTTAGCCTCTTTATCAGTGGTTTTTATAAATGTATCTCTAAATTTTCAAATGAAGTTTTGAATATAAAAGCGAACAGTTTAGCTATTTTAGACCTGTCTAATTTAAGTCCAGTTCTGCAGTTGCTTGTATTTTTTGTAGTCCTAGATTTTGTACAGTGGTTTACCCACACCCTGATGCACCGCTTTGAATTCTTGTGGCGGTTTCATAAAGTACACCATTCTGTAAAAGAAATGGGCTTCTCTGCCCACTTGCGTTACCATTGGATGGAAAACGTTTTATACAAACCTTTGAAAGTTTTAGCACTGATGTTATTAGGAGGCTTTGAACCCGAACAAGCCTATATCATTCACTTTTTTGCCATAACAATCGGGCATCTTAATCATGCCAACCTAAAATTGGACTACGGACCCTTTCGTTATGTGTTTAACAACCCTATAATGCATTTGTACCACCATGCTTATGCGCTTCCTGAGCGCTTCAAAAAAGGCGTTAATTTTGCAATTAGCTTGAGTGTATGGGATTATCTTTTTAAAACCAGTTATGTGCCCGAAACAGATAAAAACATCATGCTAGGATATGAAGACGATCACAAAATGCCTAGCTCATTTTGGGGCCAAATTCGTTACGGATTTCGTTCAAAAGATTAAATAATTATAATGCTTTATTGACAATGTTGAGAACTTCAGATTCAAAATCTTCCGCCTGATCTGCTATTTTTTGACCCTTAGCAATGACTTTCTTTACAAAAGATTTATCATCCAGACTATTACAGTTAATTTTTAAATTTAAAAAAGCGCCAATGACTGCTGTT
>PAQB01000005.1 GCA_002709185.1 Flavobacteriaceae bacterium | reverse complement strand
AGAGAATCCGAATAATTGAAAAAGGAAAAATAGGCAAATTAAACGCGTGGACATATAAAGTTTTTACCCCCTAAAATTAAATAAAAAAGGGGTTTTCTAAGTCCCCTTTAACATAACTTTGATGATTATTTACTGATCTAAAATGGCATTAAAAGTCTCACTTGGACGCATGGCTTTTTGTGTTTTTTCTTCATCCGGTAAATAGTAGCCTCCAATGTCAATCGATTTTCCCTGAACCGCAATAAGTTCCTCGATTATTTTATCTTCATTTGATTTGAGTTGATCATAAATCTTTTTAAAGGCCAACTTGAGTTCTAAATCTGCTTCTTGGTTGGCAAGTGCTTCCGCCCAAAAAAGGGCTAAGTAGTAATGACTGCCCCGATTGTCGAGTTCATTTACTTTTCTGGAGGGTGATTTTTTTTCTAATAAAAAATGCTCGGTTGCATCATCTAATGCTGCGCCTATAATAGCAGCTTTTGGATGGTTATGTACTTGACTGAAGTGTTCTAGTGATACCGCCAAAGCTAAAAATTCACCAAGAGAATCCCAACGCAAATGGTTTTCATCTAAAAATTGTTCAACATGTTTTGGAGCTGAGCCTCCAGCACCAGTTTCAAACAAGCCACCACCGTTCATAAGGGGCACGATTGAAAGCATTTTAGCACTTGTTCCTACTTCAAGTATAGGAAATAGATCAGTTAGATAATCTCTTAAAACATTCCCCGTCACCGATATGGTGTCCAAACCATTTTTGAGTCGTTCTAATGTGAAATGAGTTGCTTCTAAAGGGGATAAAATTTTAAAATCTAGATCTGTTGTGTCGTAATCACTCATATATAGATTTACTTTTTTTATGAGTGCTGCATCATGTGCTCGATTTTCATCTAACCAAAAAACCGCCGGTGTTTGAGATGCTCGTGCACGGGTTACTGCTAATTTTACCCAGTCTTGAATTGGCGCGTCTTTGACTTGACACATCCGCCAAATATCTCCTTTTTCAACTTTATGCGAGGTGTATATGGTTCCATCTTGGTCTATGACTTGAACAACACCATCTGCCTCAATTTCAAAAGTTTTATCATGAGATCCATATTCTTCAGCTTTTTGAGCCATCAAACCTACATTTGGTACAGTACCCATTGTAGATGGATTAAAAGCGCCGTGTTTTTTGCAAAAATCTATAGTTGCTGTGTAAATACTTGCATAGCTGCTATCTGGAATGATAGCCTTGGTGTCTTGTTCCAAGCCTTTTGCATTGTACATTTTACCCGATGTCCGGATCATTGCTGGCATGGAGGCATCAATAATGACATCACTTGGGACGTGTAAATTGGTAATTCCTTTTTCGGAGTTTACCATGGCTAAATCAGGACCGTCCTCTAGTGCTTTGTTAAATGCAGCTTCAATTTCGCTGCGCTTTTGAGGATCTAATTTTTTGAGTTTATCTAAAATATTTTCATAGCCATTGTTGGGGTTAACCCCAATTTGTTCAAATTCAGTTTTGTAGTTCTCAAAAACATCTGAGAAAAATAGGCGAATCACATGTCCAAAAATGATAGGGTCACTTACCTTCATCATGGTTGCTTTCATGTGTAATGACAACAATACACCAGAGGCTTTGGCGTCCAGTATTTGTTCTTTTATGAATGTTTCCAGAGCACTAACGTCCATTAAACTTGCATCAAAAATCTCTTTGTCTAAAAGTTTGACACCTTCTTTCAAAGTAGTTTTTTCCCCTGCATGACTGTTGTGAACAATATGTACAGTTGTTGCATTTTTTAAGGTTACGGACTGTTCGTTGTGTGCAAAGTCCCCCACTTCCATGCTGGCAACATGGGTTTTGGAATCAGATTTCCACTCTCCCATGCTATGAGGATTTTTTTTAGCGTAGTTTTTTACAGCTTTTGGAGCTCGGCGGTCTGAGTTGCCTTCCCGTAAAACGGGGTTTACAGCACTTCCTTTAATTTTATCGTAGCGACTTTTAATTTGTTGTTGTTCATCACTTTGCGGTTGTTCAGGGTATTTTGGAAGGGCATACCCATGGGACTGCAGTTCAGCAATGGCTTCTTTAAGCTGTGGTAATGAGGCACTAATGTTTGGCAATTTTATCACATTGGCTTCAGGTGTTTTGACAAGATTCCCAAGGGTTTTAAGTGCATCTTCTACAGGGCCTTTATTAGAAATATGTTCTGGAAAAGCAGACAGTATTCTTGCAGCTAGTGATATGTTTTTAGTCTCTATGGATATGCCATAGGGCTCTAAAAATGAAGAGACAATTGGCAGAAATGATTTAGAGGCTAATGCAGGTGCTTCATCCGTAATGGTGTATATAATTTGAGCCATAGAGTAAGCTTTTTACAGGTTGTTTTTTTCTGTTATGTATTTTAAAAAAGCCTTCAAATATATTAAAAACCCCAGTATTAAGAGTTTAAATAACAAATGAATTTTAACATTTTGATAACAATCCAATTTGGCATCTCTTTTTTTGACAAAATGGTAAACTTTTAACAAAAAAAAGCGCTGTTAAAACAGCGCTTTTGTAAAATTAATTATTGGGAAATAATTACTTCGTTCGTTCTTTAATTCTGGCTTTCTTACCAGTTAATTCTCTAAAATAGAAAATACGTGCGCGACGCACTTTACCGCGTTTATTGATTTCAATTTTTTGCAAGGCAGGCATGTTGATAGGGAAGATACGCTCAACTCCAATCGTTCCTGACATTTTCCTAATTGTAAAGGTCTCAGAAGTTCCAGTTCCTCTTTTTTGCAGCACTACGCCACGAAAAAACTGGGTTCTTACTTTTTGGCCCTCACGTATTTCGTAAAATACAGTGATGGTATCACCGGCAGAAAACTCAGGAAAGTCTTTTTTTGATACAAATTCGTCTTGAACGAACTTAATTAAGGATTCCATAGTAATTATTTTATGAATTTTTTTGAACTAACATGTACGATTATCGCTAGAGGTTAATCCAAATTGGGTGCAAATATAAGCAATTATTAAATGCTTACAATTTTTATTGGATTTTTATTCATTTAGTAAATCGGGTCTCTTACTTTTTGTTCTTTTATAGGCTTGTTCCTCTCTCCATTTTTCAATTTTAGGAAAATTCCCACTAAACAACAACTCAGGGACTTCCCAGCCCTTATAGGACCGCGGTCGTGTGTAAATCGGTGGTGCTAACAAGTTGTCTTGAAAAGAATCGGTCAAAGCAGAAGTTTCATTTCCAAGAACACCAGGAATTAATCGAATGATGGCATCACACAAAACAGCAGCCCCTAATTCTCCGCCAGATAAGACATAATCCCCAATAGAGATTTCTTTGGTGATGAAATGATCTCTCACCCTTTGGTCGACCCCTTTGTAATGGCCGCACAAAATGATAAGATTTCCTTTTAGAGAGAGTTGGTTTGCCATATTCTGATCCAGCAGGCTTCCATCGGGAGTCATGTAAATGACTTCTTCGTAGTTGCGCTCAGATTTTAGTTTTGTAATGCATTTATCGATGGGCTCAATGGTCATTACCATGCCAGCACCACCACCAAATTGATAGTCGTCTACCGATTTGTAATTGTCTGACGTGTAATCTCTTAAATTGTGGACATAAACCTCTACTAACTTGGCGTCTATAGCACGTTTGAGGATTGAAGCTTCAAAAGGGCTTTTGAGCAATTCAGGAACTACACAAATGATGTCAATGCGCATACGTCAAAAATATATCTACAAATATAAGTGAATTATGCTTAGTGATTTGGTCGTTTAATAGTAAGTAAAACGTCTTACCTCTGCGATATATTTAGCAAGACGCAGTACTTGATGGCTGTAGCCATATTCATTGTCGTACCATATATAAATAATGGCGTTTTTGCCATTGTTTCGAACCAGCGTCGCTTTACTATCAAAAATGGCAGGGGCGCTGCTTCCAATGATGTCGCTGTACACAAGCTCGTCACTTAATTCATATTTAATTTGCTCTACCAATCCACCCTCTAAAGCATGTCTTTTTAGTATGTTGTTAAGTTTAAAAACAGATGTTTTTTTATGAAGTTCTAAGTTTAAAATAGCCAAACTTCCATTGGGAACTGGAACTCGAATCGCATTTGAGGTTAATTTTCCCTCAAAATTTGGGAGGGTCTTGCTCACCGCTTTGCCTGCCCCTGTTTCAGTGATGACCATATTAATTGCTGCAGCGCGGCCCCTGCGGTATTTTTTGTGCATATTGTCTACCAAGTTTTGATCATTGGTATAGGCGTGAATTGTTTCTAAATGCCCATATTTTACTCCCAAATTATCATCAATAACTTTGAGTACAGGTGCTATAGCGTTGGTGGTACAAGAGGCTGCCGAAAAAATGCTATTTGTTTTGTGATTGTATTCATATTGATTGACCCCATAAACAATATTTGGGATCCCATTTCCCGGTGCCGTTAATAAAACTTTTTCGGCACCTTTGGCTTTTAAATGACGTTCAAGTTCCATTTTTGTTCTAAACACCCCTGAGTTATCAATGATAAGTGCTTTGTTGATCCCATGGGCTGTATAGTCAACATCCTCCGGCGCATTGCTTGAAATGACCAAAACAGTGGATCCATTGATAATTAGGGCTTGNTTTTTTACGTCTGCGTATACGGTTCCTTCGAATGCGCCATGNATAGAATCATAGCTCAAGAGCGCAGCGCGTTTCTCTAANACANTNGCAGTAATTGANCCGCGAGTTACAATAGCCCTTAGACGTAANTGACTGCCTTTTCCGTTTTGTAGCATTAATTCACGGGCAAGTAGACGCCCAATTCGACCAAATCCGTATAAAACCACATTCTTGGGAATGATTGGTTTTTGTTTTTTGTGTGTTTTTAATTTTTTGGATATAAAAGTGAAAATATCATCGTGTTCTGGAGCTTTTTTGTGAAATTCAAAGGTGAGTTTTCCAATGTCTATTTTAGCGGGCGATAATCTTAGATTTTTTATGGCTTTGGCCACTTCTACTGCATCAAATATAGAAATTGGTTTATTTACAAATTCGCTCGCATAATCATGTAATTTTAAAATTTCGTTTACATTTTTATCAAGCATTGAATTTCTAAAGATCACAAGTTCAATGGCTTCATCATACCAAAGGTCATGCACGATTTTAATTAACTCAACTGCTGATTTTCGACAGTTCGTTTGTAAGATGATTTCTTTTTCAAAGGGGTTTAAAGTAGGCATAAATAAGTTTTTATTTTTCACAAAAGTAAAACAACTATAACGTTTTCGTAAATAAAATCAAAAAAAAATCGCTGACAATGTTGTTAGCGATTTTTTATAAGATAGGTTGTTCATTTATCTAAAGCGATAGACCATTTTCTCTCCGCTATTTTTAATAATTTCAATTCGATTTACTCTATCAGAATTTTTATTTAGTGCTTTTTTAACATCGGCTATAGAGTTTACCTTAAGCGCATTGATTCCAATGATTATACTTCCTTTGTTAACACCGTCTGAAATCCATTCATCCTTAAAATAGCCAGAGAGTTCTTGTAACTCAAGGCCGTATTCTTGATTAATTTTCTTTAATTCTGAATTTTTTAGCTCGCGAAGCGTTCCAATGATGGGAACATTGATGGTCGTCAATTTTTCCAGTTTTACCTTCAAATCTTTGATTTTGTTTTTTCTCAGTAACTTGACTGCAACAATATCGTTTGGGCTTTTGGTATTTAAAAAACCTTTTAAATCTGAGAATTTTGAAATTTTTATACCGTCAACACTTTTGATGATATCGCCTTTTTGAATTCCGGATAATTCTGCACCGCTTTCTTTTTGAACTTCGCTAACATAAAAGCCTTCAGTATCTTTGATCCCAAGCTCCTCAGATCGTTTGCTATTGAGTTCAGTTCCAACAACCCCTAAGATTCCATTTTGAACATTTCCAAATTCCATGATATCTTCAACCACTTTTCGAGCAATGTTACTGGGAACTGCAAAAGAGTACCCAATGTAAGACCCAGTTTGTGAAGAAATAGCGGTATTTATGCCTATAAGATCTCCATAAATATTTACCAATGCACCTCCGGAATTTCCAGGGTTTACTGCCGCATCTGTTTGTATGAATGATTGGGTATTTCTACCTGAAAGATCTCTTGATTTTGCGCTGATGATGCCGGCAGTTACGGTAGAGGTCAAATTAAATGGATTGCCAACTGCTAACACCCATTCCCCGACCTTTGTGGTGTTACTGTCTCCAAATGTGGTGTAGCTGAGATCTTCGTCTACTTGGATTTTAAGCAGGGCAATATCTGTCCCAGGGTCGGTCCCAATTAATTCAGCTGTAAATGTTTTATTGTCATTGGTGGTCACTTCAATGGATTGTGCTCCCTGAATCACGTGGTTGTTGGTAACAATATAACCATCAGGAGAGATGATAACTCCGGATCCGGTACCAATTTGTTGACGGCTTTGTGGACGTCCAAAAAATAAATCTTCATAGGTAGTGTAGCCCTTGCTTATTGTTGTATTTTTTACATGGACTACAGCGTGTAATGTTTTTTCAGCTGCTGCTGTGAAATCAACATTACTGCCACCATTATTTGAAGTGTTTATATAATTAACGGGAAAGGCAATTGGGTTTTCAGTGATTGAATTGTTTTGTATTTGCAATTTAGGTTGTACCCATTGTATGTAGGTAATAATTGCTATGGCGCCACCAAGAACCGATACGCCTAAAAAAGGAATAATTTTTTTCATAATCTTAATGTTTGACTTCAAATTCTTAAAATTAATTTTTTACAGCTTATTTTTTTTATCCTTAACTGAACTTTAACAATGACAATTACTTATAAATATCCTTATATTTGCGTCGCCTATGTCAGTTAATTTCTTTAAATATCAAGCCAGCGGAAATGATTTTGTCATTATTGATAACCGCACAAATTTTTTTAACAAAAATGATACCAAACTTATCGCTAGTCTTTGTGACCGACGTTTTGGCATTGGCGCGGATGGTTTAATTCTTTTAGAATCTTCAACTGATTTTGATTTTAAAATGATTTATTTCAATGCTGACGGTAGAGAAAGCAGTATGTGTGGGAATGGTGGCCGTTGTATTGTGGCCTTCGCTAGGCGTTTGGGTATCATTAAAAATGTCACAACCTTCATAGCCATTGATGGCCCGCATGAAGCAAAAATAGAAGCCTCCCAAATTTCCTTAAAAATGTTGGATGTCAAATCGATAGAACATACAGCTGGTGGAATTGTACTTGATACGGGATCACCGCATTATGTTTCAATGTGTAAAGATTTAGACAATTTAAATGTTCAGATTGAGGGTGCGAAGATTAGAAACACCAAGCCTTTTGAAAAGGATGGAATTAATGTAAATTTTGTAAATCCCATCGATTCAGAAAATTTCGCAATGCGGACCTATGAACGCGGTGTTGAAGGGGAAACGTTGTCCTGTGGAACTGGCGCTACAGCCGTCGCCATTGCGATGCATGCGTCTCAAAAAACCAACAGCAATTGTATTACACTTCAAACACAAGGCGGGGATTTAGAAGTCCAATTTAGATCTAAGGACGCCTCTTATGTTGATGTTTGGTTGCGCGGTAGTGTACGCTATGTTTATGAAGGCACCTTTGAAAATAACTTTTAATTTATAACGATTCATGAATTTAAAAAATAGCGCATTGGCTGTTGTAATGTTAGGCCTGATCGTGATTGCTTACTTTTCGTTTAAAATCTATGCGATTATGTTAGTGCCCAATACTGCTTTTAATTCTAAAGAAGCTTATATTTTTATTTCTACCGGTGCAACTTACTCTGATGTTCGGTCCGATATAGAACCATTGCTTTTAGACATAGAAAAATTTGATGCGCTTGCCAAGCAAAAAAAATACAACATAAATGTGAAAGCGGGCCGTTATCGCATCGCGAGGGACATGACCAATAATGACATCATCAATTCCTTGAGAAGCCAAAACTTGGCAGTCACTGTCGCCTTTAATAATCAACACAGTTTAGGTTTGTTGGCCCAAAGAATTTCAAATCAAGTAGAAGCCGATAGCCTAAGTTTGATGGAGGTTTTTACGGATTCAGTTTTTTTGAGTTCTAATGCGTTTACAAAAGAATCAGCCTTGGCCATGTATTTACCCAACAGTTATGAATTTTTTTGGAATACCTCTCCAAAGAAAATTAGATCAAAATTATACAAGGCCTATAATAATTTTTGGACTTCCAGTCGAAAACAAAAAGCCCAAGGAATGGGTCTGACGCCTGTCGAAGTATCTATTTTAGCAGCAATTGTTCAGGAGGAATCAAAGGAATTGACTGAGCAATCCAAAATTGCAGGGGTCTATATGAATCGACTCAAAAATAATTGGGCATTGCAAGCCGACCCCACGCTAAAGTTTGCGGCCTATCAAACAAAATCCTACAAAAATAAAGTTATAAAACGCGTATTGAACAAGCATAAAAAAATTATATCCCCCTACAATACTTATATGTTCACGGGCCTGCCCCCCGGACTCATCGCGATGCCAGATTTATCTGCTATTGATGCTGTTTTAAATTTTGAATCACATTCTTACTTTTACTTTGCTGCAGACCCCAGTCGCCCTGGCTTCCATCGCTTTGCAAAAACGCTGTATGCACACAATGCCAATGCCCGTCGCTATCAAAATTACCTCAATCAAAAAGGCATTCGAAAATGACCTAATGTGCTCACCACCAATTAATTACAATATGTTGTATCTTTGCACGGATTTTTTTATTTGAATCAAATATAAAATGATAAAAACATATATTTTTAGATATTTACCCCACACCGCTATTTTGCTTTGTTGTTTCTTGTACGCATTTACCTCTGCACCCGCATCGATTTCATCAAAAAAAAGTTTTAATAAAAAAGTTGTTTTGAATTATGATTACCCCAAACAATTAAATGCTGGAAGTTTTCAAGGCCATGAACTCATCAATTATATAGAATTGGAACGTTCTTTAATTGGATTTAAAGAAGCATTGGCTTTTAAAGAATCTCGTGGTCGTTATCAAGTGGTTAATTCTCTAGGTTATCTTGGGAAATATCAATTTGGTATTTCAACATTAAAACTTTTAGGAATTCATGACGCTGCTAATTTTTTATTATGCCCTGAACTTCAAGAGAAGGCCTTTATGGCAAATTTGAAGCGAAATAAATGGGTTTTGAGGCGGGATATCAAGCGTTTTGTTGGGCAAGAAATCAAGGGGACATTCGTAACAGAATCCGGAATTCTGGCCGCAGCCCATTTGGCGGGACCAGGAAGTGTTAAACGTTATTTAAGAAGCGAGGGAGCCATTGGATTTAAAGATGCTTTTGGGACCGATATTGCTTCATATATTGAAAAGTTTGCTGCTTTTGATACGAGTGTTATTACAGCAGAAAGACACCCAAAGATAAATTTACTTTAATCTCTTTGAATGATAAATATTGCGGGGCGTTTGTGTAAATCAACTTTGATTTTTTGCCATTGATGAACAGCTAAAGTTTTTATAAATTGCGATGAAAGTGTCAAGTCGGAAGCCACGCATAGCCTTGTATTGGAATTTAAAATTCGACATAAGTCCTCTAAGAGTTTTTGATTCCGGTATGGCGTTTCAATAAAAGCCTGAGCTTGTTGCGCTTCAAAAGAGCGTTTTTCCAATTGTTTCAACTTGCTTTTTCGTCCATTTTTATCAATTGGTAAATAACCATTAAAGGCAAAACACTGTCCATTCATCCCAGAGGCCATTACTGCCAATAAAATTGAGGAAGGCCCGACCATTGGAATCACTCTGATGTTTTTCTCATGTGCCAAACGCACTACGTCCGAGCCTGGATCTGCAACTGCAGGACAACCAGCATCTGATAATAACCCTATTGAATGTCCTTCATTACATGGATTTAAATACTTTGGAATTTCTGAGGCTTCAGTAAATTTATTTAAGACAAAAAGTGTGAGTTTGTCCTGCGATTTGTTGGGACCTACAGCTTTTATAAATCGTCGGGCAGATTTCTCACTTTCAACAATATAGATGTCAATTTCTTCAATTCTTTTTTTTACGGCAATCGGAATGACCTCAAATGGCGAAACCTCCCCAAGTGTCGTTGGAATTAGATAAAGATCCCCTATCATAATTTATTTTTTAAGCGTTCACTGTGGTATTTACAGGCGATATCCAAAAGCCTATAAACATGTTCAAAACCATGGTCTCCTCCGTAATACGGGTCTGGAACTTCATTGATTTTTGATCCAGGAAAATTCAAAATCAACTTTACTTTTTGAGCATCTTTCTCATTTTGAGCCTGACATATTACAGCATTATAATTGGATTGGTCCATTACAAAGATGTGGTCGAATAATTCAAAATCGTATCTTTCAAACAAACGAGACTTTTGATTTGAAATATTCAACCCGTTTTTTTTTGCCACTTGAATTGAGCGGATATCTGGTGGGTTTCCATTGTGATAACCGCTGGTCCCTGCGGAATCTACAAAAAATTGATCTCTAGGTAATTTCGATTGTAGGATGCCTTCTGCCAAGGGAGAACGGCAAATATTTCCCAAGCAAACCATCAAAATTTTAGTCATTATTTGAAATTAAACAGAGAGTTTTTTTGTCAAATCTTCCACGTATTTTCTGAACTGTTTATCAGTTGAGGAAAGATTATCTACTGTTTTACAAGCATGAAGCACAGTGGCGTGATCGCGTTGTCCTATTTGGGACCCTATACTTGCTAAGGAAGCTTTGGTGAACTTCTTAGCAAAAAACATTGCCAGTTGTCGGGCTTGAACAATATGACGTTTCCTTGTTTTGGACTGTAATGTGTCTATATCCATTTGGAAATAGTCAGAAACTACTTTTTGAATATAATCGATTGAAACCTCTCGTTTGGTATTCTTTACAAATTTTTCAACAATTTCTTTGGCCAGTCCCAAAGTGATTTCTTTTTTATTGAATGAGGATTGTGCAATTAGTGAGATGATAGCACCTTCTAATTCTCTAACATTTGTTTTGATGTTTTTGGCAATGTAATCAATAACCTCATCAGACATTTCAACCCCATCACGGTACAGCTTGTTCTTTACTATTGAAACACGTGTTTCGAAATCAGGCTTTTGAAGCTCTGCCGATAAACCCCATTTAAATCTGGAGAGTAAGCGCTGCTCAATATCTTGCATATCAACCGGGGCTTTGTCACTTGTTAAAATAACTTGCTTACCGTTTTGATGCAGGTGGTTAAAAATGTGAAAAAAGACATCTTGCGTTCCTGATTTTCCAGACAAAAATTGAACGTCATCTATAATGAGTACATCAATAATTTGATAAAAATGAATGAAATCATTTCGATTGTTCTTCTTAACAGATTCTATGTACTGTTGGGTGAATTTTTCCGCAGAGATGTAAAGTACCGTTTTTTCTGGGTACTTATCTTTGACATCAACCCCGATGGCATGTGCTAAGTGAGTTTTTCCAAGTCCGACCCCTCCAAATACAAGTAATGGATTAAACGAGGTTCCGCCAGGTTTGTTGGCCACTGCAATGCCCGCATTTCTTGCCAAGCGATTGGAATCACCCTCTAAAAAGTTTTCGAATGAATAAACGGGATTTAATTGAGATTCAATTTTAACATTGCGAATACCGGGGATGACAAACGGATTTTTTAACTCTGGATTTTTGTTTTTAAGAGGAATGTTCGCCTGTTGGGATTGGATTGCAGAGCGGTTGGCGCTTGGAATTTTTTCTGTGAAAGGTTGATTGTTTCCGTAAGTATTTTCCATCTTAATGATGTAAACTAACTTGGCTTGATCGCCTAGTTCTTTAGTTAATGCAACTTTTAAAATTTTTACGTAATGTTCTTCAAGCCATTCATAGAAAAATTTACTGGGAACTTGAATGCTTAAGGATAAATCTGAAAGTTTAATGGGTACAATGGGCTCGAACCAAGTTTTGTAGGCCTGCGGCTGAATGTTGTCCTTTATGAAGGATAGGCAATTTTTCCATACGGAATCCGCAGTGTTATTCATTTTTTGGTTTGTAGTGTTAGTTAGTTGGTGAAAAAAAATTAAGTGGTTGGGGAAAGACCATGGTTAATTCTTTACTTCGCAAATATGTGAACAAAATTTCAAAAAAAAAAATTAAAATTGTAGGATTTTTTATTTTTTTTGGATTAAATTTTGAACCCCTAAATATAAAATTTTTTTTATGCTTTGCCACATTACTGATGTTAAAGTTCGCTACGGAGAAACCGATCAAATGGGAGTTGTCTACCACGGGAATTACGCTCAATATTTAGAAATTGGTCGCACTGATTGGTTGTCAGCTTTAGGGTTTTCATATAAAAGCATGGAGATGGAAGGGCTTATGCTTCCAGTTGTTGTTTTGAATATAAATTACTGTAAGCCAGCATTTTATGATGATATTTTGACCATTAAAACAACGTTAATTAAAATGCCAAAGGTCTCTATTGAATTTGATTACGAAATCAAAAACGCCCAAGGCGAATTGATTACAACCGCTTATTCAAAGCTGGTTTTTGTGGATGCTAAAACACGCTCTCCAAGGCAATGCCCGCAAATTTTTTTAGACCAACTGCATAATTAATCGTTAAAATTTTTAGTCTTTATTTTGTGATGCCCTTAAAACACTTGTTGGAGTAATTCTATTTTGTATTCTCAATTGAAAATATCACCACAAAATTTATTTTAGCTCTTTTTTTTAGAGCAACTATTTTGAAATTTTAATCCCAGATTAAGTAGATTATTAAATCACGTTGTTTGTAATGGACAAAAGGCGGTCCTTACCAACTTTCAATACTTCACTGGAGTACAAAGAAAACTTTGGAGCTTTAATTCCAATTTCAATTTCTGCGTTAGCTTCAAAAACTCGTGCTTCATCCCATAAATTCTCATCTATAAAAAGTTGAAGTGTTTTAGTCCCCCCCTCAATGATCACTGAGTTAATCTGGAGCTCAAAAAGTTTGTCACATATTTGTTTTGCTAATGGCTGGTCATCTTTTAAATCCCCTGTGTTAAGTACAATAGTTTTCGCATCTGTATTAAAAACAGCGTATTTTTTTGAAAGTAATTTATTATTGCTAACTACAATCCGTATTGGATTTTTTCCAATAACATTTCTTGTGGTTAAGTTTGGATTATCTTCAATGACTGTATTGGCTCCAACCAAAATGGCTTGTTCTTCAGCCCGCCATTGGTGTACCAGCTGTCTTGCTGTTTTTCCACTAATCCAAAACGGTCTTTTTGAGCTGGTATGTTTTGGTGCTACAAAACCATTTTTAGTTTGTGCCCACTTAAGGATGATATAAGGTCTCCTTTTGGTATGATATGTTAAAAACCGTTTGTGGTGTTGTTTGCACAAGGCTTCTTCAACGCCCAAAATGACCTCACAACCATTCGCTCTGAGGCGAGCAATGCCTTGTCCACAGACTTTTTCGTGTGCATCGACACAACCAATCACAACTTTTGGAATTTCATGCGCAATAATCAAATCACAACAGGGTGGAGTTTTACCCTGATGGTTGCAAGGTTCTAAGGTTACATAAAGCGTAGCTTTTTTAAGTCTTGTTTTATCTTTAACAGCAGCAATCGCATTCACTTCAGCATGCGCACCACCATAGGGGCTGGTGTAACCCTCACCAATGATTTTATTGTCCTCAACAATTACACAACCTACCATGGGATTTGGAGCAGTGGTTCCCAATCCGTTTTTTGCAATATCGATGCAGCGTTTTATGTATTTAGAATGCAAGCTAATGTCGCGTTTTATTACTTTACTATATATATGTATCTTCGGTATTACAAAAATAAGATTTATTATCAGGATGTTAGAATTTTGAATGATAAAAATCAAAACATAAAGCCAATAAGACATCAAGCTGCTAACCTGATTTTTTTTGTGATATTAATCACAATTTCAGTTTGAAAAAGCTTAAAAAATCGAAATGAAATTAAGAGAATTTAAATCATATTTTAATGAAGAATTAAAGTCCTACCCCTTCACAGAGCGGCAACTATTTCTTCAAAGAATTTGTGAATATTTCCTAGACCTAAAACCCCATGAATTGGTTTTAAGTTATGAAACTGATCTCTCAAGTACTGTGGTCAATTCTTTAAAATTAGCAATGAATCGCCTTAAAAATAAAGAGCCACTACAATACATTTTAGGAACCTCATATTTTTTTGGTTTGGAATTTTCAGTAGACCCTTGCGTATTGATTCCGCGTCCCGAAACAGAGGAATTGGTGGCTTGGATATTAACCCATTTCAAGAAAAATGAGGCTCCAAAAATTCTTGATTTAGGAACGGGCTCTGGGTGTATAGCCGTCGCCCTCGCCAAACAATTACCCAATGCCCAAGTTTATGCGATGGACGCAAGCCCTGAAGCTTTAAAGCTGGCCAAAACCAACGCAAAAAATAATGAGGTTGAAGTAGAATTTTTTCATGGCAATATGTTAGAATGGACATCCCCAGAACAATCTTTTGATTTAATCGTATCCAACCCGCCTTATGTTCTTAACAGTGAGCAGTCTAAAATGGCGTCTAATGTCTTGGATTATGAACCTCATTTGGCTTTGTTTGTTGATGATAATGACCCCTTGATATTTTATAAAGCTCTAAGGAAAATAGCTTTGCAAAATTTGCACTCAAAGGGATTTTGTTTTATGGAAATCAATGAGGCTTATGGCCCTGATACTCAACTGCTATTTGGAGGCAGCGATTTTCGAGAAACAGCCTTAAAAAAAGATACTTTTGGTAAAGATCGTATGTTGAAAACTCAAAAAAAGTAAGCCTTTTTTCTAAGCTTTTCATGCCATAATTTAGTATTTTAGTGGTTGGTTAATGCCACTGATTTTAATAAAATGTCGGACCAAGAACTAATAGCGCAACTTCGAAAAGAACTAAGACAACACAATTACAATTATTATGTGTTGGATCAACCAATCATTTCCGATTTTGAATTTGACATGAAGTTAAAACAACTTCAAGATTTAGAACTGCAATACCCAGAAATGCATGATCCCAATTCACCAACTTTGAGGGTAGGGGGCGGGGTCACAAAAAACTTTAAAACCGTTGTGCATGCCCAGCGTATGTATTCGTTGGACAACTCTTATTCAAAATCTGACTTATTAGACTGGGAAGCTCGAATTAAAAAATTAGTAGATGGTCCAATTGCATATACTTGTGAATTAAAATATGACGGGGCCTCCATCAGCATCACATACAAAGATGGCATGCTTTTTCAAGCTTTGACTAGAGGGGATGGCACACAAGGGGATGACGTCACTACCAATGTTAAAACCATCAAATCTGTTCCCCTTAAACTTCATGGAGATTATCCAGATTTTTTTGAAATTAGGGGAGAGATTGTTTTGCCTTTTGATGGTTTTAAATCCATGAATGAAGCCCGTGTTTTAGAAGGTGAAACGCCCTTTAAAAATCCTAGAAATACGGCTTCGGGAAGCTTAAAAATTCAAGATAGTGCCGAAGTCGCTAAACGTCCTTTAGAATGTCTTTTGTATAGTATTGTTGGTGAAAATACAGGCATCATTTCTCAATTTGATAACCTGATAAAAGCCCGCTCTTGGGGATTTAAAGTGCCAAAGGAAGCCCAGTGTTTAGATTCCCTAGATGGGGTCTTTAAATTTATTGAGCATTGGGATAGCGCCCGTCATAATTTACCCTATGAGATTGATGGTATTGTAATCAAAGTCAATAACCTTCAACAGCAAGCCGAATTGGGCTTTACGGCCAAAGCACCACGTTGGGCAATGGCTTATAAATTTAAAGCTGAGCAAGTTTCTACAAAATTAAATTATATTTCATATCAAGTGGGTCGTACAGGGGCAATAACACCCGTTGCCAATTTGGAACCAGTGGTGTTGGCGGGTACTGTGGTCAAGCGTGCTTCTTTACACAATGCCGACCAAATTTCAAAATTAGACGTTCGTGTCAATGACACTGTTTTTGTGGTAAAAGGTGGAGAAATTATACCCAAAATTATAGCAGTTGATTTTAGCAAGCGCACAGAAGAATCCAATCCAACCCTCTACATTTCTGAATGTCCAGAGTGTCAAACGCCATTGACAAGAAAAAGCGGTGAGGCGCAACACTATTGCCCCAATACATTGGGATGCCCACCTCAAATTATTGGTCGTATTCAGCATTATATTTCCAGAAAAGCTTTGGATATTGAGGGCTTGGGTGGAGAAACCGTGGCTTTGTTGGTTAACGCATCCCTAATTAAAGATCCTGCGGACTTGTACACACTTAAAATAGAAGATATTTTACCTCTAGATCGCATGGCGCAAAAGAGTGCGGAAAACTTGATTTTGGGAATCGAAGCTTCCAAGCAAATCCCGTTTGAGCGCGTATTATTTGGCTTAGGCATTCGTTACGTTGGTGAAACTGTGGCAAAAACATTAGCGAAACATTACAAAAGTATTTCTGCTTTGTCTGAGGCCACAGTTGAAAATCTTGAAGCTGTTGATGAAATTGGTATTAAAATTGCCGAAAGTGTTCATGCCTTTTTTCGCAACGATAACAGCATTCGATTGGTTTCGCGTTTGTACAGTTATGGCCTGCAGTTGGAGCTGTCTAAGGTAGCACTTGCCAATCAAACTTCGATTCTAGCAGGCGATCGCATTGTAGTTTCTGGTATTTTTGAAAAGGTCAGTCGCAATGAACTTAAAAAACTTATTGAAGCCAATGGCGGTAAAGTTGTGAGTTCAATTTCTGTAAAAACAACTTATTTGGTGGCAGGCGCTAATATGGGACCCAGTAAACGCCAAAAAGCGGAGGATTTGGGCATTCCTATTTTAACGGAAGAATTATTTTTAGATAAGCTTTAAACAGAAACCACTTTGCTTTTCACTCGAATGTTTTCAGATTCAAAGTAAAAATCTATTTTCCCCAGATAAAGTCCATAACACCCCACTTGATTTATAAGAACGGTTTTTCCAGCTGCATTGGTCTCTTTTGTGGGTTCATTTAGAAAAGTATGGGTGTGTCCACCTATGATAAGATCAATATTTTCAGTCGCCCTTGCTAACTTTATATCTGAGATTTTTTGTGGTTTTTCATCATAACGGTAACCTAAATGAGAAAGGCATATAATTAAATCGCATTTTTCTTCAAGTTTAAGAATGCGACTCATGTCTTGTGCAATTTCTACAGGATTGAGGTATCTGGTTTCCTTAAAGGCATCAGGGTTGACCAAGCCTTTTAATTCAACACCCAAACCAAAAACTCCTATTTTAATACCTCCTTTATAAAAAACTTTATAGGGTTTTACATGTGTGTTCATGACCGTGTTTTGGAAGTCGTAATTAGCAGAAATAAAATCAAATTTCGCATGAGGCAATTGGGCGTAAAGCCCCTCAATACCATTATCAAAGTCGTGGTTACCAATAGTTGCTACGTCATAATTTAGCAGGCTCATAAGCTTAAACTCTAAAGCCCCTCCAAAGTAATTAAAATACGGAGTACCTTGAAAAATATCCCCGGCATCCAATAAAAGCGTGTTGGGGTTTTCATTGCGCAGTTTTTGAATTAGCGTTGCTCTTCTAGAAACTCCTCCTTTATTTGGGTTTTTAACGTCGTTGGGTCCAAAAGGATCGATGTGGCTGTGCACATCGTTGGTATGTAAGACCGTAATCTTTACAGTTTTATTTTCTGAACATGAAATTGATAAGCCACTCAATGATAGCAGGGCAGTAGAAGCTGCGGAATTTTTTATGAATTTTCTCCTTTTCACAGTTATTTGGTATAAATAAAACGCATGTCACGTTTAGGGTTTAAAGTGTCTTTTGCTTTAAAATAATCAACTAGGATGTTTCTGATTTTGTAGTCTATATAATAAACAGCATTATTTTTTTTAAAAAAATCCATACGGTCGCCCCCATTCAAAAGATAGTCACTCGTTGCAACATTGTATACATTATCGAGACTTAATGGTTTTCCTTGTATTAAAAGTTTTTTAAGGATCCCTTTTTTTGTGATGTGAAGAGTCATGCCTGAAATGGGATGGGCACGTCTAGCTATTTTAAGATAATCGATCATTTCCAGAATTGCAGATCCCTTCATTTGAACTACAACAACTTGATTTTCAAAGGGCATTATACGAAATGCGGTTTCTGTTTTAATGGGTCCTTTAGGTAAAGCGGCTCTAATACCACCGTGGTTTAACAGTACTAAATCCAGGGATTCATTATATCTTTTTTTTAGAAATGGTACAGTCATTTCAAAAACAGCATCCGCCATCAAATTTCCAAGCGCGGTATTCAACGCTCCTTCTGTTTTTGTATGTGCATTCTCAGAATAGCACAAAATTTCTGCCATCGCGGCATCTAAGCTTTTTTTGTAGGGCTGTAAAAATTCTTTAATTGCAGGATTGGGTTCCAATGAATTGTCAATTGAAATTCGTTGATAGTTTGCTTCTTTATTGGTTGTAGTTTGATGACAAGAGAAAAACACTAAAATTAGCGCTGCGAATTTAATGTATTTAAGGCTCATTTATGTTAACTTTGTAGAAGACTAAAGGTACATGTTTTTTAATCGAATCAAAACGAAATCATCTCAAAGATTTTTGACCACTATATTAAATTCTAGAAAAAAAGAATTTAATACAGATAAAATCCAATCTGTTGGGATAATTTTTGATTACAATAATTTTCAAGATTATGATTTTTTTAAACTCATGTTTACAGATTTAGGGCTTAATATCAACCGTTTGCGTTTTATCGCCATGATTGACTCCGACAAGGACCAGCCCAACAGTTGGGATGCTTTTTACAGCAAAGAAAATTTTGATTGGTTAGGGCATTGTAAAGACGCGGAGGTCAATGAGTTTGTTAATTTTCCGTTTGACTTATTGTTGAGTTATTATAAACCTAATTCCTATGAGCTTAACATTGTTACAGCCATGTCTAAAGCAAATTTTAAAGTTGGACTTTCGGCTGAGGACAAGCGTTTACACGATTTAATTTTGGAAATAAAACCAAAAGACACCTCTACTTTTAAGACAGAACTTATTAAATACCTCAAAACATTAAATAAAATTTAAATGAAAGCATTGATTGGAATGGGAGTTGCCATGGTAACCCCATTTAAACAAGATGGAAGCGTAGATCACAAAGCCCTAACAAGGGTTGTGGAATACAACATCAGTAATGGTACGGATTACTTAGTCATTAGTGGAACCACCGGTGAGAGTGTAACCATAACTAAGGATGAAAAGGCCGCTATTGTTCAAACCATTATAAAAACCAATGCCGGTCGATTGCCACTTGTTATTGGAATCGGTGGAAATAATACTGCTGCTGTGATAGATGAACTTCAAAGCACCGATTTGTCTCCATTTGTAGCCGTGTTATCAGTTTCTCCATATTACAGCAAACCCACACAAGAAGGCCTTTATCAGCATTTTAAAGCGGTTGCTGATGCATCGTCTATCCCTGTTATTTTATATAATGTTCCAGGACGAACTTCAAAAAACATGGAACCTGAAACGAGTTTGAGACTGGCAAGAGATGTAAAGAATATCGTAGCGATAAAAGAAGCCGGCAACAGTCCTGAGCAGTACCAAATTCTGTTAGAAAATAAGCCCACGGATTTTTTGGTAATTTCAGGAGATGACGATCTAGTTTTGGATGTAGTGCTACAAGGAGGTTCTGGGGTAATATCTGTGATTGGGCAAGCTCTGGCTAAAGATTTTTCTGAGATGATTCATTGTGGATTGAAAGGTGATCACCATGCCGCTAAGACCATTGAAAAAAAGGTAATGCCTCTAATTGGTCTAATTTTTGAAGAAAACAATCCTGCAGGCATCAAAGCAGTTCTTCAACAATTGGGCTTGTGTGAGGACCTTGTTAGATTACCTTTGGTGGCAGCCACAGATGATTTGAAATACAAAATTTCAACAGCACTCAAAAAATTAAAAAAATAATGCGCCTAGATAGTGATTATCGTGGTTTTTATTATCCGTTTAAAAAATGTATTTTTGTTGCCCATTTTATACATCCAATGAGAAATTTTTTATTCATTCTACTTCTATTTACATCTTTACATTCATGTAGTGAATACCAACAGGTATTGAAAAATGAAGACATTGCTGCTAAATTTAAATTAGGTACGGATTTGTATGATGCAGGAAAATTTGAAAAGGCAAACCGATTATTTTTACAAATTGTCCCAAAATATCGCGGGAAGCCACAGGCTGAGAAGTTGATGTACATGCACTCCAAAGCCTTCTATGAAACCCAAGACTATTACACTGCAAATTATAAATTAGAACAGTTTGTGGAGTCCTATCCCAAAAGCGAACGTGCAGATGAAATTGCCTATTTGGGTGCAAAAAGCTATTATTATTTATCTCCGGCTTATTCCAGGGATCAAACAGAAACCTACGATGCATTAGAAAAGCTTCAATTATTTATAAATAAATATCCAGACTCCAAATATTTTGACGACGCGAATGCCTTGATTCAAGAGTTAGATTTAAAGCTTGAAAAAAAGGCCTACGAAATTGCGCTGCAGTACAATACCACTGGTCCTTTCCACAGGGATTACAACTCGGCCATCACTGCTTTCGATAATTTTATTGAAAATTTCCCAGGCTCTATCTACAGAGAAGATGCCCTTTTTTACAAGTTTGACTCCGCCTACAAATTGGCGATTAATAGTGTGGTTTGGAAACAACAAGAGCGCACAGAAGTGGCATTAAAGTTCTATAAAAATTTGATGCGCTATTTCCCTGATACAAAATACCACTCCCAAACTACGCAGATGTATGAGACACTTGAAAACATTAAAAATAATTTAACAACTAAAAGTTAAACACTATGGATTTAAAAAAAGTTAAAGCACCCCTTAGTTCAGTCACCTACAATCGAAATGAAGTTGATGCACCTACAGAAAACATTTACGAGGCCATCTCTGCAATTTCTAGACGTGCCGAGCAAATAAATACAGACATTCGCAAGGAGCTTATCGACAAGTTGGAAGAATTTGCAACTTACAATGACAGTCTTGAAGAAGTATTCGAAAATAAGGAGCAAATTGAGGTGTCAAAGTTTTACGAGCGTTTACCGAAGCCCCACGCATTGGCAGTTCAAGAGTGGCTAGAAGGAAAGATTCACCATAGAAATACTTCCGAGGAAGACGCATCATAAGACTGTCTTTATGTCTATCCTAAGCGGTAAACATATTGTCCTTGGGGTTACGGCGGGCATCGCCGCTTATAAAACTGCATTCTTAGTTCGGTTGCTCACCAAAGCTGGTGCAGACGTGCGGGTGGTCATGACCCCTGCGGCAAAAGAATTTATAACGCCACTTACACTCTCAACACTTTCTAACCATCCTGTCATATCCAACTTTACCAATGAAGAGGATGAAAATGCAGTTTGGAACAACCATGTTGAATTAGGACTTTGGGCCGACTTATTTATCATCGCCCCTGCGACGGCCAACACCCTGTCTAAAATGGTCAGTGGCAACAGCGATAATTTTTTGATTGCCACCTATCTTTCTGCAAAATGTACGGTTTATTTCGCTCCAGCTATGGACCTTGACATGTACAAACACCCCACCACACAAACCGCAATAAACACCCTGCAGTCCTATGGAAATATTTTAATCCCATCGGCTTTTGGTGCCTTGGCAAGTGGTCTGGTCGGAATGGGTCGTATGGCTGAACCAGAAACAATTGTGGAGACAATTGAAGCCCACATATTAGAAAACCTTCCTCTTTACGGAAAAAAAATATTAGTCACCGCAGGCCCGACTTACGAAGCCATTGATCCGGTGCGCTTCATTGGCAACCACTCCTCTGGAAAAATGGGAATTGAAATCGCCAATAGTGCTGCCAGGCATGGTGCTGAGGTCATTTTAATTACTGGGCCCACCCATTACAAGGCCGATAGCAGCCGTGTTTCTACCCTTCCAGTTTTTAGTGCCAAAGAAATGTATGATACTGTTCATCAGTATTTTAAGTCTGTTGATGCCGCAATTTTATCTGCTGCTGTCTCAGATTACAGACCAAAAAACATTTCGATGTCCAAAATAAAAAAGACATCCCAATCGTTGTCAATAACATTAGAAAAGACGGAAGACATTTTGGCATCCTTAGGGGCTCTAAAAACAACGCAATTTTTGGTTGGTTTTGCTTTGGAGACCGACTCTGAAACTGAAAACGCCATTAAAAAACTAAAATCAAAGAATTTAGATTTAATTGTGCTAAATTCTTTAAACGATTTGGGGGCTGGTTTTGGCGTTGCTACCAATAAAATTACTATTATTGATAAAGAATTAAACCCAACAGAGTATCCCTTAAAACCCAAGGCCGAAGTCGCCGATGATATTATAGCGGAGCTCATAAAAAGAAGCGATGGTTAAAAAAAAGTATTTTTTAATTTTATGGTTGTTTACTTTGCCAATATTGGCTCAGGAGCTCAACTGTAATTTGGTCGTAAATGCCCAACAAACTGGAAATGAAAACGTTCAGGTCTTTAAAACTCTAGAAAAGCAACTCAATGAGTTTGTGAATAACACGCGTTGGACCAATAGAAAGTATGAGAACCAAGAACGCATTGATTGCAGCATGGTGATCATTATTCGAAGTTACAGTTCTGATGCATTTCAAGCCAGCATTCAAGTCCAATCGGCAAGACCTGTATTTAATTCTTCCTACAGCACCTCAGTTTATAATTTTAATGACAAAGATTTCAATTTTAATTATTTAGAATATCAAAATCTAAATTTTAACTCAAGCCAGTATGAATCCAACCTGATTTCAGTCATTGCATTTCATGTCTATATGATTCTCGGGATGGATGCAGATACCTTTGAACGCAATGGCGGTCAAAAATATTATGAACAAGCCAGAGACATTGCAAATTATTCGCAACGCGGAAATTTAAAAGGATGGGAGCCTCCCAAGGGAGGCGACCAAACCCGCCGGGTTTTAATAGACAATATACTGTCTAATACCTACAGTGAGTTCAGATCCGCTTTATACACCTACCATCTAACGGGATTAGATATTATGGCTTCTGATCCCAAAGCTGCTAAAAATGTAATATCCAAGGCTATTGTTGAATTTCAAAGTTTGAATAAGCGCAGGCCAAACTCTCTACTCGTTCGTACTTTTTTTGATGCCAAGGCTGATGAAATCACGGATATTTTTTCTTCGGGACCAAAAGTCAAAATCACAGATTTGGTTTCTACTTTAAATAAAGTGGCTCCAATCCACTCAAAAAAATGGCAAAAAATTAAATTTTAACGCTGGACTTTGCTCTCTCATCTTCACATAAAAAATTATGCTCTAATTGAAGACCTTCAAGTGGACTTTAACTCGGGGTTGACCACCATAACAGGTGAAACAGGTGCGGGTAAGTCTATTTTATTGGGCGGCTTGTCATTGGTTTTGGGAAAGCGTATAGATCTATCAAACATCAAAAATCCTTCAAAAAAAAGCATCATTGAGTGTGTTTTTCAATTAGAGATATATAATTTACAATCTTTTTTTCAGACACACGATTTAGAATACGAGCCTGAAACAATTATCCGGCGCGAAGTACTTCCCTCTGGAAAATCACGAGCATTTGTAAATGATTCACCCGTAAAATTAGATTTATTACAAGCTTTAGGTCGCCGTCTTGTAGACATTCACTCCCAACACGAAACCCTTTCTTTGACCCAAGACGCATTTCAGTTTCAAATCATAGATGCTTTGGGAAAAACAACAGCACTTGTTAAAGATTACAGTGACTTCCTATCAAAAAATAAAGCGCTTCAAAAGGAAATAACGGCGCTTGAACTGCAGAAACAACAGTCTAAAAATGAGTATGATTATCACAGTTTTTTAAGATTAGAGTTAGAGGATTCAAAAGTGCTAAATCTTGATTTTGAAGCCTTGGAGTCCGATTATAATACTTTGAGTAATTTGGAAGCGGTTCAATCAGAATTAGAATTTGCAAGTCAGAGTTTGAATGCTGATGATATTGGAATTAATGCGCATTTGCTGGCCCTCAAACAACGTTTTCAAAAGTTGGGTACAATATCTTCAAAGTACCATTCAATTTCCGAGCGCTTGAACAGTATTTCTATTGAATTACACGATATTTCCTCAGATATTGATACTGAATTGAACAGTTTAGATCCAGATCCGAATCGCTTAAGTAACATCGAAACACAGCTGAAGAAGGTTCATGACCTTTTTAACAAGCACAACGTTAATTCTACGGATGCTTTAAACGAAGTCTATAAGGCGCTTCAATTCAAAACGGCTCAACTTGGAGATTATGAAGCGCGCCTAAATGCTCTAAATATTTCATTAAATGAAAACACAGAAAAGTTAAAGCTCACTGCTGATAAAATAACTAAAAAGCGACAGGCCATTTTGCCTAAGCTGAAATCCGAACTAGAAATACTACTACAGCAGTTAGGCATGCCGCATTCAAAATTTAAAATTAATATTACACCTTCTGAAAGCTTTCTTTCCAACGGTAAAGATTGCCTTTCCTTTTTATTGCAGGCCAACAAAGGCGGACAGTTTTTAGCCCTAAAAAAAGGAGCATCAGGAGGGGAACTTTCTAGGATCATGTTGGCCGTTAAGTTTATTTTGTCAAAGCACCAACAACTACCAACCATTATGTTTGATGAAATTGACACTGGTGTTTCTGGAGAAATATCTAATAAAATGGCCTCTATTATGCAGGAAATGAGCCGATACATGCAAGTGTTCACCATCACACATTTACCTCAAATAGCAGCGAAAGGGGACGCGCACTTTAAAGTTTTTAAAACAGAAAAAAACAATAGCACCATTACCAAACTAAAACCTCTAAGTTCAGAAGAGCGTCTAGAAGAAATTGCTCAAATGCTCGGCGGTTTGAATCTTACAGCATCTGCAAAGGCGCATGCCAAGCAGTTGTTGAATTAATGGTATATTTGTATACTTATACATCAACTAAACGAAAATTACCAATGTCATATCAATTACTCAAAGGGAAAAAGGGAATCATTTTTGGAGCTTTAGACCCCAATTCTATCGCATGGATTACAGCAGAACGTGTTCATGAAGAAGGCGGAACATTTGTTTTAACCAATGCACCCATTGCGATGCGTATGGGTGCAATTGATGAATTGGCTCAAAAAACCGGTTCTAAAATCATCCCCGCGGATGCAACATCAGAAGAAGATTTACAAAATTTAGTAGAAAAATCTATGGAAATCCTTGGCGGTAAAATTGATTTTGTTTTACATTCCATAGGGATGTCTGTCAATGTCAGAAAGGGCCGCTCCTACACAGATCAAAAATACGATTGGACAAAAAAAGGAACCGATGTATCTGCCATGTCGTTTCACAAAGTTATGCAAACGCTATACAAAGCTGATGCTATGAATGAATGGGGCAGTATTGTTGCCCTATCATATATGGCTGCACAGCGTGTTTTTCCTGACTA
This sequence comes from Flavobacteriaceae bacterium, assembly GCA_002709185.1. Next base: position 494 of record PAQB01000005.1, on the reverse strand, counting down.
CAACGACATGGCAGATAATAAAGCCTATCTAGAAAGTATTGCCCGTAGTTTCGGTTACTTTTTTGGACGCGATAAAAATGTTCGTGTGAATACGATTTCACAATCCCCAACCCCTACGACAGCAGGTAAAGGCGTCAAAGGCTTTGATGGTTTTATTGCCTATGCAGAAAAAATGTCGCCTTTAGGAAATGCAACCGCACTTGATTGTGCAAATTATACCCTCACTTTGTTTAGCGACTTGACAAAACGCGTTACATTACAAAATCTCTACAATGACGGTGGCTTTAGCAATATGGGTGTTAGCGATTCCATTATGGAAATATTTATGGATGAGTAATTAGAATATCATAAAAAAAACCACACTGTTTAAAATTGTGGTTTTTTTGTTCTTAGGTTAACAATTTTTTAACATTTTATCGATTAAATTATACATTTAATCGAATATTTATCACAAACTTGAGCTTTTAACATTATTTCCCCCTTAATTTTCGGTT
>PAQB01000004.1 GCA_002709185.1 Flavobacteriaceae bacterium | reverse complement strand
CCAATCGCATCACTGGCACCGTTTATGAATTTTGTTAAACTGTGTATCACGATGTCTGCGCCAAGTTGTTTTGGGGATATTGATAATGGCGAAAAAGTGTTATCAACAACCAATTGAAGCTTGTATTTTTTGGCAATTTTTGAAAGCGCGGCAATATTGGCAACTTCAAGCAAAGGGTTGCTCACAGCTTCACAATACAATATTTTACTGTTTTTTGTAATGGCCGCTTCAATCGCCTCCAAACTTCTAATGTCTACAAAAGATGTTTGTATATTAAGTTTTGGTGCGAAGTTTTTTAGAAAAGCATAAGTACCACCATAAATGGTTCGACTCGAAATCACGTGATCTCCAGCGCTGCAAAGTTGCATGATAACAGATGTGATGGCTCCCATACCAGAAGCGGAGACATTGGAGGTTTCGGTCCCTTCCATGGCTGCAAGCGCTTCCCCTAGGTATAGGTTTGAGGGCGAGCTGTGTCTTGAATATAAATAACAGCCATCCGCATTCCCTTCAAAAGTATCAAACATTGTTTTCGCAGAAAGGAAGGTATAGGTTGATGCATCAGAAATTGATGGATTAATGCCGCCAAATTCGCCAAAGTATTGTAAATCTTGAATGGAGTCTGCAGGTTTCATATTTAAAAAGGTTAATTTTAGTCAAAGATGAATATAAAATGATGTAAAAACAATATAATTATGTATATTATGAAAATAAATCTTATTTAAGATTAATAATTAGATAATTATTTTATAAATTTATTATTAATTAAACATTTAACGGTTTTTTTTCGATATGAAATTAGATGCACTAGACCTTTCCATCCTTAGACTCCTTCAAAAGGACGCTAAACTCACAAACAAAGCCCTTTCATCAAAACTTTCACTGTCTGTAACTGCGATCTATGAGCGCATAAAAAAGTTAGAGAAATCAGGCGTAATTGCTAACTATGTGGCGCTGGTCTCCAAAGAAAAAGTAGCGCAATCTTTTATTGCCTTTTGTCACATTAAACTTACCCAACACACCCAAGATAATGTGAAACAGTTTGAAAAAGAAGTGGTTAAAATTGATGAAGTTTTGGAATGTTACCATTTAAGTGGGGATTATGATTATCTTTTGAAGGTCCATGTTGAAGATATGGAAGCCTACCGTCAGTTCATGCTTGAAAAGCTCACAAAACTAAACCACATTGGGAGCACTCACAGCATGTTTATGATCAATCAAGTCAAACATACAACGGCTCTTAATATTTAGATGAAAAATCACTTTTCATTGCAATGAAGTTTGTATTTTTGTCATTGTTTAAATTAAACTATTTTTTATGAATTCTTACGATGTTGCCGTCATAGGATCCGGACCTGGAGGCTATGTTTCCGCCATACGTTGTGCACAATTGGGAATGCGCGTGGCCATTATTGAAAAGTATGCTACAATGGGAGGAACCTGTTTAAATGTTGGCTGTATCCCTAGCAAAGCACTTCTAGATTCTTCCCATCATTTTGAAGACGCTGTCAAACATTTTGACACCCATGGTATTGAATTGCCTGGAGAAGTGAAAGTCAATCTTGATAAAATGATGCAACGCAAACAAGGTGTTGTAGATCAAACAACCGTCGGTATTGATTTTTTAATGAAGAAAAATAAAATTGACACCTACCAAGGTGTTGGTAAATTCAAAGATGCTACTCACATTCAAATTGAAGGTGAAACGGCTACAGAAATAACGGCCAAACACACTATCATTGCAACAGGGAGTAAGCCCACTAAACTTCCTTTTGTTAAAGTAGATAAAGAACGCATCATTACTTCCACAGAAGCTTTAAAGCTAACGGAAATACCCAAACATCTGATCATTATTGGAGGCGGTGTCATTGGTTTAGAATTGGGGCAAGTTTATAGGCGATTGGGGGCTGAAGTTACAGTCATAGAATACATGGACCGCATCATACCAACAATGGATAAAAGTCTATCTAAAGAGCTCACCAAAGTCCTGAAGAAACAAAAATTTAAAATTAACACCTCTCACAAGGTCACTTCTGTAACTAGAGATGCGGATACTATTTTAGTGAAAGCAGAAAATAAAAAAGGAGAAGTTGTTAGTTTTGAGGGCGATTACTGTCTAGTCTCTGTAGGTCGAAGTGCTTACACTGCAGGACTTAACACTGAAGCTGCTGGGGTTGAATTAAACGAACGTGGACAAGTACAGGTCAATGCACATTTACAAACAACGGCTAAAAATATTTACGCCATTGGAGATGTTATTAAAGGGGCTATGTTGGCCCATAAAGCCGAAGAAGAAGGGGTTTTTGTCGCTGAAACTATAGCAGGTCAGAAACCACACATAAATTACGATTTAATTCCAGGTGTAGTATACACCTGGCCAGAAGTCGCTGCTGTTGGGAAAACTGAAGAAGCCTTGGAAAGTGCCGGCATCGCATATAAATCTGGGCAATTTCCGATGCGAGCTTTGGGGCGTAGTCGCGCCAGTATGGATTTAGATGGATTTGTTAAAATTCTTGCAGATGCCAAAACCGATGAAATTTTAGGGGTACATATGATTGGTGCCCGTTGTGCGGATCTTATCGCTGAAGCCGTCGTAGCGATGGAGTTTCGTGCTTCCGCAGAAGATATTTCTAGAATGTCCCATGCGCATCCAACTTTTACTGAGGCGATTAAAGAAGCCGCTTTGGCAGCGACAGAAGACAGAGCTCTACATATCTAAACAAAAATTTATTTAAAAAAATACGGTCAATTGACCGTATTTTTTGTTTATTATTTTTTTATACTTAAGAAATGGCTATATTCAAGTAGTTGATATACAGTTAGTTGTCTAATGTTTATCCAATTTTGTTGAACAAAAGTATAATCAGGCAATAATGTTCATATATTGTTGTTAAGCTCCCAAAGCCTTGAAAACTTATCTGAAACCCCAGCAATACTCTGATGAAGTCCTTGTACAGGGCATCATCAAGAACAATGATGTAAAATTATTTAAAATTTTATACGACCGTTATTTTCCATTTGTCTACGGTCAATGCTTGTCATATTTTAAAAACACAGAAGATGCGGAAGACAGTTCTCAGGATATTTTCTTTAAACTATATCTAAAATTAGATTCATTTAAATTTCAGTCCAAGTTTTTTACTTGGATGTATCGCTTTGTACACAACCATTGTATAAATTACAAACGCGCTTTTAGATATAAAATGCTTGAAAATAAAATGATAAATCCTGAAGATTTGTGCGCCCAGCTTCCACGTTACAATTATGAAAATTACGAAAGTGATAATTTCAAATTTAACAAACTTAAAAGCGCCATTTCACTTTTGCCAATTAAAGAACAGCAAATGGTATTGTTTAAGTATTATGGACAAGGAACTGTAAAAGAACTGGCTGAACGTCATAATTGCAGTGAAAGTGCGGTTAAAATGCGACTCAAGCGACTCAAAAAGAAAATTTCTACGCTTTATCAAGCACTCGAAATGGAGGTAATATGATCTAGAAATAGGAAAAAACACATCCTCTCACCCAAAAATTAAGCCATTAAAAAGGTATTGCAATTATGTTGTTGTTTATTGTGAATTACTACTTAAATTTACAAAAACACAATTTTTTTTGAGACGCGTCAAGGAAATAGAAGTTAACGACATCACAGAATTTAAAGTAAAATTGTTGAAATGGGCACAGTCTTACAGTGAAGTCACTTGGCTGGATTCGAACCAATGCTCACAAACTTACAGCAATTTTGATGCGGTCCTTGCAGTCGACGCCCATACCAAGCTTCAAACTGATTTTGAAAATGCCTTTAATCAACTTCAAGATTATCATTTAAAGACTTCAGATTGGATTTTTGGTTATCTATCATATGATTTAAAAAACAGCTTAGAAGATTTAGAATCTCGTAATTTTGATGGTTTGAAATTTCCTGAGTTATTTTTCTTTCAACCCAAGAAACTTTTTTTCTTAAAGAATAGCACTGTCACCATTCAGTATTTGGACTGTGTTTTTAAAGAAATTGACAATGACATGATTCAGATTCAAAATGCCACCACAAGTACTTTAAAAGGCATTAAACCTAGTGCGCTAAAAATTAAACCCAGGGTATCTCAGCAAGACTATATTGATTTAATACATAAACTAAAATTACACATTCAAAGAGGGGATATTTATGAAGCGAATTTTTGTCAAGAATTTTATACCAACGGACAAATTGATCCTTTGTTAACTTTTGAGCGCTTGCAGGATTTATCCTTACCGCCGTTCGCTGTTTTTTTTAAGAATAAATCCCATTTTCTTCTTTCGGCATCTCCAGAACGTTATCTAAAAAAAGAGGGTGATTTATTGATTTCTCAACCCATTAAGGGAACAGCAGCCAGGTCATCTAATGCAACTGAAGATTTGAATCTTAAAAATAATCTATTGGCAGATCCAAAGGAGCGCAGTGAAAATGTTATGATTGTAGATCTCGTTCGGAACGATCTTTCAAGAATTGCCCAAAAGGGGAGTGTTCTTGTAGAAGAATTACACGCAATTTATTCGTTCAAACAGGTACACCATTTAATTTCAACCATTAAAGCTAAATTGCGTCCGGAAATTTCTGCTGTTGATGCCATCTGTGCTTCTTATCCAATGGGCAGTATGACTGGAGCGCCTAAAATTTCAGCCATGAAAATCATCGAAAATTTGGAGTTTAGCAAACGTGGCCTTTACTCTGGCTCTGTAGGGTATTTCAGTCCAGATGGTAATTTTGATTTTAATGTGGTCATTAGAAGTATTTTGTACAATGCTGAGACGTCTTATATTTCCTTTTCGGTTGGTAGTGCCATTACTGCTAAAAGTGTTCCTGAAAAAGAATACGAGGAATGCTTGATTAAAGCAAAGGCTCTAATTGAAGTTTTGGAAAATTAATTTTTACTTTTGCTGAATGTTTGCGGAATTTAAAGCACATATCAAATTAAACTTTCCAAACCTGTTTAAGGATAGAATTCTTTTGGCTTGTTCCAGCGGAATTGACAGCATGGTAATGACCCATTTGTGTCAAAAATTAAATTTAAATATTACACTAGCCCATTGCAATTTTTGTTTGCGGGGTCATGAAAGCAACTTGGATGAAGCATTTGTTGTAGATTACGCTAGCAAGCAAGACATTCTTGTTTTCTCAAAACAGTTTGACACACAATCATTTGTTGATAATTCAAAATATTCAATTCAAATGGCCGCGAGAGAATTGCGTTATAATTGGTTTCAAAGCCTTTCTGAACAACACCAATTCAGTTGTGTTTTGACAGCCCACCATGCGGATGACAATTTAGAAACCTTTTTGATCAATCTCAGTCGCGGTTCAGGTCTTGATGGTCTGGTTGGGATTCCCGAAAAAAATGGTCTTTTTTTACGTCCTCTATTGCCATTTTCAAGAGATCAGATTTTGCAGTATGCTCAAAAACATCAAATTGAATGGAGAGAGGATAGTAGCAATGTAAGTTTGAAATATCAGCGCAACCAACTGAGACACAAATTAGTAACAGTTTTAAAAGAAATTTATCCCAATATTCTTGAATCTTTAACCAAAACACAGTCACATTTAGAGGCTTCAAAAGAACTGCTTGAAAGTCATATCCAAGACATTGAAGAACAAGTGATTGTTAAAACTAATCTTGGGGAAATTCATTTTGATATAAATGCCTTGAAAGCATTGAAATCACTGCCGCTGTATTTGTTTCCATTATTTAATAAATATGGGTTTTCGGATTGGAAAGCGCTTTCTAAACTATTGGATGGACAATCAGGAAAAAAACTGTTATCAAAAACGCATACGCTTATAAAAAACCGTCAAGTTTTAATATTGTTTAGCAATGATTTACCAACAGCTACCAGCCAAAAAATTGAATCTCATAATGACATTGCTTTTATTGAAAATTTAGGGTGTCATCTTAAGATTGATAAGGTTTCTGTATTGGACTCACCCGATACCAATACCATTTATGTAGATTTTGATAAACTTCAATTTCCACTGGAACTAAGACCTTGGAAAAATGGAGATTATTTTTATCCAAAAGGCATGGAAGGTAAAAAGAAAATCAGTAAGTTTTTTAAGGATGAAAAAATGTCACTTTCAGAAAAGGATAAAACTTTATTATTATGTTCTGATGCTCAAGTAGTTTGGGTCGTTGGAAAGCGTCAAGATGCCCGATTTATAGCTTCTAAGACAGATGCTTTAATGTGTAAAATTAGCCTACAATATGCCACTGATTAAAAGCCACTTTAAACCTTCTATATTATTTAAAAATGGATTTCTCTCAACGGTCTATTCTGGAATAATCCGCTATATCAAACACCCTCAAAAACGAGAGCGCATAACACTTAGTGACGGGGATTTTTTAGATTTGGATTGGAGTTATGCTTCTGAGCCTACAAATAGCTTGGCTGTTATTTTACATGGCATGGAAGGCCATGGTCAGCGGCCTTATGTTTCAGGAATTGCCCGCCATTTAAACACTCAGCATATGGATGCAATTTGCGTCAATTTTAGAGGCTGCAGTGAGCAACAAAACACGCAATTTTTTAGTTTTCATTCTGGGCAAACAGAAGATTTGAAGGATGTTATTGCCCATGTAATCTCAAACTACAACTACGATTCAATTTTTTTAAATGGAATTAGTTTGGGGGGGAATATTGTTTTAAAATACCTTGGGGAAACTTCAAATGTTCCAAAGCAAATTAAAGCGGCAATGGCGGTTTCTGTTCCAGTTGACTTGGCGGGTTCTTCTAAGGCCCTTCATCGATTTAAAAATTGCTTATTCCACATTTATTTTATGATAGGATTAAAACTGAAATTAAAGCAAAAGCAACGCCAATTTCCAACTAAAATTTCAAGACTTTCATTATGGCGCGTATGGACGCTTCGTGGATTGGATGAGTTTTACACTTCACGCGCCAATGGATTCAAGGATGCAGCGGAATATTACAGCAAATCAAATAGTTTACAATATTTACCAGCAATAACAACTCCAGTTCTAATTCTTAATGCCTTAAACGATTCATTTTTAACAGACACTTGTTTCCCTTATGTCATTGCTAAAAAGAATCCATTTATTTATTTAGAAACCCCCAAACATGGTGGTCATGTAGGCTTTATTTTACCTGGAAAAGTCTATTATAACGAATTGCGCGCTGCGGAATTTTTCTTAGAATTCAAGTAAATGACTGTAAACAAGGTTTAATGGAAACCCCATCACATTAAAATAAGATCCTTCAATTTTTTCTACTCCAATCTGTCCAATCCAGTCTTGAATCCCATAGGCACCAGCTTTGTCAAGTGGTTTGTAATTATTGACATAGAATTCAATTTCTTCGATTTTTAATTTTCTAAAAGAAACTTTTGTCAAAGCATTAAAGGTCTGTTGTTTTTCAGTTGAAGTTAGGCATACCGATGTAAAGACTTTGTGGGTTGAGCCACTCAGGCTTTGAAGCATCTCAATAGCATGTTTTACAGAGTTTGGTTTGCCAATTGCAGTATTTCGATGCCAGACGATGGTATCGCTAGTGATGAGCAGATCATTGGGGTATAAATTGTCTTTGAAAGCATTGGCTTTCAAAAGCGATAAATAATCTGTAATTTCATGGCCAGAAAGGTTTTGAGGATAAACTTCATCAACAGGTTTTACACAGACTTCAAAAGGCACTCCCAACTGTTTTAATAAATCATGTCTTCTAGGAGAACCAGACGCCAAAATTAAACGGCGTTTGTTTAGATGTTCTTTGAGCATTTCCTTAATCGTAATTGGCTTCAAACCCTTTTAACCAGTGCCCTTGAATCTTTAATATTTGCTCTATAATATCTCTTGCGGCACCATGTCCGCCATTAATATGAGAAATGTATTGAGCGGTTGCTTTGACTTCCGGCGCAGCGTCTTGCGGGCAACAAGGTAATCCAACCAATGACATGGCAGGTATATCTGGAATGTCGTCACCCATGTACATGATTTCATTTTTATCTACACCCAACTCCAGCATTAGTTTCTTTAAGTTTTTAATTTTATCGTGCGCACCAAGGATGATGTCTTTCAAACCCAAGCCTTCCAATCGCTTACGAACGCCATCATTACTGCCTCCGGAGATGATGCAGACATTGAGGCCTGCATCAACAGCAACTTTTAATGCAAATCCATCGCGTGTATTCATTTTTCTAAGCATTTCACCATCTGAAGTTATCAAAACAGAACTGTCAGTTAGGACACCATCCACATCAAAGACAAGGGTGGATATATCTTTTAAAAGCGCTTTGTAATTTTTTTTAGCCATGGGTGTGTTGAATTGATTGTGTTATAAGTTCGTAAATTTTTTGATATTTTGGAGTTTTTTCCAGCAGTTTTAAATGCTGTTTAATGGTTTTTTTGTCGTTTCGTTTGGCGGGGCCAGTTTGCGCCATATATGGCGATAAATTTTGAAGCTTTTGAATGGTTTCCTGCATCAGGGGTTTTAAAATATCAAATTCTAAGCCATGACGGTCTGTAAGTTCGTGCGCGATACGGTAAAGTTGATTTGTAAAATTATTCACAAACACGGCAGATAAATGAAGGGACTGCCGTTGTTCCGATTGGATAAAATAGGTTGGACTGCCCAATGTATTGGCCACTGTCTCGAGGAGTTTTCGGTCACTTTTTTCTGTTGTTTCAATACAAATTGGGATGTTTGAAAAATCTAAATCTGTGGCCTTTGAAAATGTTTGCAAAGGATAAAAAACGCCTTTTCTATTTTTTTTATTGAGAAATCTCAGCGCAACACTTCCTGAAGTATGAACAACCAAACGATTCTCAAATGGTAATGCATTTGAAATGGTCTCAATAGCTGAGTCACTGACGGCAAGAATGTAAAGATCTGCAGGTTTTAGCTGCATTAGATCATTGCAAAAATTTACGTCATCTAAACCGTTTTGCTGGTCAATTTTTGACCGATTGTACCATTGTTCCAAATGAAGACTTTCTGCAGCGCTGATGGCTTTGCAAAACTGTGTCCCAACCTGTCCTGCTCCTATGACTGAAATTGTAATCATTAGGCTAAATTACGCCATTCTGTGATGTTTTAAAAGTGAAAACCACGCTTTGTCTTTTTTTTTAGTCAAATTACTGTTAAAACAGAATGATAAAAATTACTTTTTTGTAAAAAGTAAGTACCTTTGCAGCGCACTTAATTTTGTAGTTGTCCAATGCTCAAAAAATTAGCCAACGTCCTTTTTTCAACCCGGTTAACAGCCACGCTTTTTATAGCATATGCTATGGCTATGGCTGTAGGTACTTTTATGGATCAAGGTCAAAGCACTTCACCAACTCCCTACTCAAGAACACTCATTTACAATGCTTGGTGGTTTGAAGCGATCATGGTGGTATTTATGGTTAATTTTGTTGGAAACATCTTCAAATACCGTCTCCTGAGAAAGGAAAAATGGGCAACTCTCACCCTTCATTTATCATTTATATCCATTCTACTTGGCGCATTTATTACTCGATACTATGGATTTGAAGGCATGATGTCTATAAGAGAAGGGGCGACTGAAAACACTTTTTTATCTCAAAAAACTTATCTAACAACCTATATCGATGGTGACTATCAAGTTAATGGTCAATTGTTGCGACGCTCAAAAAGCGATGCGGTTGATTTTTCTCCAAGACTTGAAAATGAGTATACATTGGAAACTACATACGGAAATTCCCCAGTTTTAGTGGAGTTAATCGATTTTATTTCTAGTGCTGAAGAGGACATTGTCCCTGACGAAAATGGCGATTATTATCTCAAGCTTGTAGAGGCAGGTAGTGGCGCACCTCACAACCACTTTTTGAAATTGGGTCAAGTTAGTAACATACACAACGTAATTTACGCTCTTAATAAGCCAACTTCCGGTGCCATTAATTTAACTTATTCCGAAGATGGAGGATTGACCATACAGTCGCCTTTTGAAGGGGAATTCATGACCATGGCTACAGGGCAGCAAGGGCGCTTGGTTAAAGACAGCGTTCAACCCCTGGCCTTGAGATCTAGATATCTGATAGGTAATCAGGCTGTTGTGTTTCCAAAACCCGTTGTTAAAGGCGTCTTTGACATTGTAAAAAAATCTGAATTATTGAAAGGAGATGAAGACGGAATCGTTTTGAAAGTTACGTCCAGAGGCGAAACAAAAATTGTTAAGTTATTGGGCGGTAAAGGCATCAACAATCCTTTTAAACAGATAAAGGTTGGTGGTCTTGAATTTGCCTTTAAATATGGCTCTAAAGTCCTGGAATTACCCTTTGACATCAAGCTTAATGACTTTATCGCGGAGCGTTACCCAGGTACTGAAAAAAGCTATGCCTCTTTTGAAAGTAAAGTTACTGTTTTTGATGCTGCTGAAGGAGAGTTTGACTTTCATATCTACATGAATAATATTTTAAAACACCGCGGTTATCGTTTCTTCCAATCTTCTTTTGATCCCGATGAAAAAGGGACTATACTATCTGTAAATCACGATTATTGGGGGACCTGGTTTACCTATTTAGGTTATTATTTGCTGTATTTTGGATTGCTGGCTATTTTACTTAGCAAGGGAGCCAGAATGGAATTTTTAAGGAAACAATTGGACAAAATCAAAAGAAAAAAAGCAAAACTAACCGTTTTTATAGGCTTGATGTCCCTTGGTCTTTCCGCACAAATAAACCACAACTCAAATCATAAGTTTCAACGCCCCAGCCAACAACAGTTGGATTCCATTTTAGCGCAAAATATAACCCCTGCGACAGTTTCAGATCGCTTCGGGTATTTAGTCATTCAAGATGCCGATGGTAGAATGAAGCCAGTGAATACTTATGCTTCAGAACTTTTNAGAAANTTATCCAAAAAAGACCACTACAAGAATTACACAGCCGATCAGGTATTTCTGTCNATGCAAGAGAGCCCTCAACTTTGGTATAATGTNCCCATTATTTATTTGAAATTAAAAAAGGCCGACACCATCCGAAGCATCATAGGGATTCCAAAAGATCAAAAATATGCTGCGCTTGTAGATTTCTTAGACATCAATTTAAACTACAAACTAGGGCCCTATTTAGAGGATGCCTATAGCGCCCAAGTTCCCACAGCCATTCAAAAAGAATTGAAAACAGCGGATCAGCGTGTCAGTCTTCTTTTTAACACTCTTGAGGGCGATGCTTTGCGATTGTTTCCAATTCCGGATGACCTCAACAGTAAATGGGTTTCACCAAGAGAATTTATTCAAAAAGATATGGTTCTTAAAGATTCTTTGTACGCCAATTTTATTCGTACTGGCTTCCTAGCGTATATGGCAACATTACAGAATGAAAAAGTTCAACAAAAGGAAGAATTTTCTCAAAGTGATAAATTATTGGCCGCGATTAAAAAAACTCAAGTCAAATATGGCGGTGAAGCCATGCTTTCAGATAAAAAAATCAGTGCTGAAATTACTTATAACAAATACGATATTTTTAAAAAACTCTTCAGTTGGTATATGTATGCCAGCAGTTTGATGTTTGTCTTGTTAATTGTTCAAATTCTAAGCGACAAGATTAAAATTTTAAATATCTCAATCAATATTTTCAAAGCTTTGGTGTACTTGTGTTTTGTCCTGCATACCGCAGGACTCATTACAAGATGGTACATTTCAGGTCATGCCCCATGGAGTGATGCCTATGAATCCATGATTTATGTGGCCTGGGCAACCATGGCCTTTGGTGTTATGCTTGGACACAAGAGTAACCTAACATTTGCTTCTACTGCCTTTGTTACTGCCATGATTTTAATGATTGCACATTGGAATTGGATGGATCCCTCCATCGGAAATTTACAGCCTGTTCTCAATAGTTATTGGTTGATGATACACGTGGCAGTTATTGTAGGGAGTTATGGCCCTTTTGCCTTGGCGATGATTCTTGGCCTCATAAGCTTGCTTCTTATCCTATTGACTACTTCAACGAATAAGGAAAAAATGAAACTAAATGTAAAGGAGCTGACCGTTATTAATGAAATGGCAATGACGGTTGGTTTGGTTATGTTGACCATTGGAAATTTTCTGGGAGGCATGTGGGCCAATGAGAGTTGGGGCCGTTATTGGGGCTGGGATCCAAAGGAAACATGGGCATTGATAAGCATCATGATATATGCCTTTGTTATCCACATGCGACTTGTGCCTGGCTTGAGAAATAGGTTGGTATTTAACATCGCATCGGTATTAGCTTTCGGGAGCATTTTAATGACTTATTTTGGCGTTAATTTTTACCTGGCCGGTTTGCATTCTTATGCTAAAGACGATCAAGAAATCAGCATTAATTACATTTTAACTGCCCTTGCAATCATCACAACTTTAAGTGTCTTTGCATCTTTGAAATATCGTAAATTTTACACAAAATCAAATTAAAACAAGCTTTTGATTTTATCAAAGCTAATTTCCTCATAACTAGTAATCAACTTGTCCGCCAATGTATAGTCCTGGTTTTTAGAGTTTTTGCTTTTGTAGGCTGTGCAAAAGATACCCGCTCTTTTGGCTGCTTTAATTCCGTTGGTTGAGTCCTCAATAACCATACATTCGTTAGGATTGGTATTGGCTGCTTTTGCTGCATTGATAAAAATTTCGGGGTGGGGCTTGGATACTTTTAAATCTGCACCACTCAACTTATCTGTGAAGAAAGGATCAAGTTTAAAACGCTCTGTCACATTTTTAATTGTAAACATGGAAGCAGAAGATGCTAAGATGAGTGTTAAACCATTTTTGAAATAATCTTTAATCAGTTTTTCAACTCCAGTTATAAGTTTTAAATCCTGATCTTCAAAAAATAGTTTCGTAAAATTGTTTCGTTTCATTTGCACCAATTCTTTTGGATTGTTTTTTAAGCCAAAATGAGAGCAGAGTTTCTCACAGATGCCGCGGGTTGATTGTCCGGTAAAACTTGTGTACATGGCTCCAGAAACGTCAATTCCAACGGTTTCAAACATTTGTTGGTACGCCTTGTGGTGTAAAGGTTCTGTATCAACAATCACACCATCCATATCAAATAAAACCGCTTTGAGCATAGATTTAATTTTTCACGAAGATATCATTTCGGTTGATATTTTTTTATTTTTATGGGTACTATAAGCACATTTTTTTTTATTTTCGAGCTTTAAATTACTGCTTCAATGAAATTTATAAAATTATTAGGAATTACTAACATACTTTTGCTGATGCTTTGTGTGTTGATCATCATCGTCTCCGAGTATTTATTTTTCAATGTTGATAGGTTGCATGGGATTTTTGTTGGAATTTGGGCACCTATGCTTGTGGGTCTAATGATATTTTTTAAACTTTTCCGCCTTGAACGCTAACGAAATCGTAATATATTTTTCCATTTTTGTTTCCGTTTGTGTGGCAGTTTGGGCTTTTGTTTTGATCAAACAGTTTAACGATCTTGACAAGAAATAGCGTTTAATTTTTCTTTAATGCTTAAAAGAGACATCGGTTTGAATACAATTTGTACCCACTCCGGAGCCGTTGAGGACTTTGTGTACGGTGGAGGAGTATCTCCTATCTATATGTCTACGTCTTATGATTTTATTGATAAATCAACCAAGCGATACCCTCGATATTTTAACACGCCCAATCAAGAACTTTTAGCAAAAAAAATTGCAGCGTTAGAAGCTGCTGAAGCTGGACTTATTTTTTCTTCGGGAATGGCTGCAATTAGCAATGTCATGCTTATGGCTTTAAAATCTGGAGACCATGCTGTCATTCAAAATGATATTTATGGGGGCACTCGTAATTTTATTGAATCTCATTTTAAATCTTACGGCATTGATTACAGTTTCACAAAGGATTTAACTTCGAAATCATTCAGAGATTGCATTAAAACAAACACCAAACTTATATATATTGAAACTCCCTCTAATCCAATGCTTAAATTGGTAGATATTTTTGCAATAGCAAAACTAGGTAAGTCCAAAGGTATTCTAACCGCTATCGATAACACATTTGCGACTCCTGTGATTCAAAAACCAATTACATTAGGGGTTGATATTGTCATACACTCCGCCACCAAATATTTTGGAGGACACAGCGACATTACAGCAGGGGCAGTTGCTTCTTCTCAAAAAATAGTTGATAAATTATGGGATTTAGCCAAAGATTTTGGTGGAAATCTCAGTGATTTTTCTGTGTGGATGTTGGAACGCAGCATGAAAACACTTGCAATCCGTGTGAAAGCACAACAAAAAAATGCCAGGAAATTAGCACGTTTTTTAGAAAAACATGCCGCAGTTGAAGCTGTTTACTATCCGGGCTTAAAATCACATCCCAACCATGATTTGGCAAAAGCCCAAATGCGTGGTTATGGGGCAATGCTTTCATTTCAACTACATGAAAATTATCCAGCATTATCATTTTTAAAGTCCTTGAATCTAATAAAGCCTAATATGAGTTTGGCAGGTGTTGAAAGTACCATGATTATGCCCAGTAGAACATCGCATGCATTGTTGTCTGAGGCCGATCGTATGGCGCAGGGGATATCGGATCAATTGATTCGTTTTTCTGTTGGAATTGAGTCTAAAAAAGATTTAATTTACGATATTAAACATGCCTTAAATGTCTGTAAAAAATAAAATTGATTATGAAAGTTGATATCCTTGCTTTTGGTGCACATCCCGATGATGTAGAATTGGGTTGTGGTGGTACGATATCCAAGGCCATTCACGCTGGTAAAACCGTAGGAATTATAGACCTTTCAAGAGGTGAGTTGGGAACCCGTGGTTCAGCTGAAATTCGCGCTATAGAAGCTACGAATGCTGCAGAAATTTTAGGCGTTAAAATAAGAGAAAATCTAAACTTACCGGATGGTTTTATTTTTAACAATAAAGAAAACCAACTCAAGATCATTGAAAAAATTAGACAATATCAACCTGAAATTGTATTGTGCAACGCCATTGCTGATCGACACATTGATCATGGCAAGTCCAATACACTAGTTCGAGAGGCTTGTTTTTTGAGTGGTTTACAAAAAATAATCACAAACGAGGCAGGCGGTAAGAATCAAAAATCTTGGCGCCCTAAGGCGACTTATAGCTATATTCAGTGGAATTCAATCCCACCTGATTTTGTCGTTGATATCAGTGGCTATATAGATCTAAAAATGAAAGCTGTAGCGGCCTATGAATCACAGTTTTATAATAGTGATAGTACAGAACTTGAGACTCCAATTTCAACT
>PAQB01000003.1 GCA_002709185.1 Flavobacteriaceae bacterium | reverse complement strand
TGGCGCTTTTCAAAGTAGGTCATCATTACTTTATCAAAGCCCTGACGAATGTCTACGTCCACATAATTTATCTTGTATTGCACGCATTTTAAACGCAGTGCCTCGAAGTATGCTTTCAACGCAGTAGAGTACTTTTTTTGAAAATTTTTAGGAAATAGATCTAAATGATTTTCGGTTTCAATATCAACAAATCGCTTAGGAGTGTTTTCAAAATCGAAACTGAACTCCGTAATTTTATCGTATGTGTGAAATAAAACCAATTCATGTTTATTGTATTTTAAATGACGTAGTGCTTCAAAGAGCTTCGAAGCTTCAATATCACTTTGAAACAAATCTGTGAACAAAAAAATCATGGATCTTCGCTGGAGTTGTTCAGCGATTTGATGCAAAACTTCATAGGTTTTTGTTGTAGCGTTCTGAGAGTTTGTTTGCGTTGCTTTTTCCAGTGTATTCACCAGCATCCTGTAATGGCGTTCGCTGGCTTTTTCAGATGCATAAAAGCTATGAGTGTGATCGTATAAGCTCAAACCAGCTGCATCACGTTGTTTTTTTAGAATGTGCAATAAAACGGCTGAAGCCAAGGCTGAAAATTCTATTTTGTTAAATTCTAATCTGGGGGTTTCATTGATAGCAGGGTAATGCATGGACGCACTCTGGTCTAAAATTATATGGCATCGCATGTTTGTTTCCTCTTCATAACGCTTGGTGTACAACTTATCTGTTTTGGCAAATAATTTCCAATCGATGTGCTTTGTGCTATCGCCATTGTTGTAAATTTTATGCTCGGCAAACTCAGCTGAAAAACCATGAAAAGGGCTTTTGTGAATGCCGGTCATATAGCCCTCTACAATCGTTTGCGCCAATAATTCAAAGTTTGAAAAACGGGAATTTCCTTGGAATTTTTCTCGTATACTCATCTCGATCTAAACTAAAAAAGGTTTGCCACATGGACAAACCTTTATATTAATATTTTATGTCAAAAATTGACTATAATAAGGCATCAATAGACTCCGCATAAGCGGCTTTAGTCGCTACGCCAACTTGACGTCCCACAACTTCGCCATCTTTAAATACGAGTACTGTTGGAATATTTCTGACACCGTATTTGGCGGCAAATTCTTGATTGGCATCAACATCGACTTTTCCAACCACAGCTTTGTCTGCATATTCTGAGCTAATTTCGTCAATAATAGGGCCAACCATACGACAAGGTCCGCACCAAGCTGCCCAAAAATCGACCATTACAGGTTTATCGCTTTTTAATACTGTTTCTTCAAAATTTGCATCTGTAATTTCTAGAGCCATGATATTAGATTTTAATGTTTTTACAAATCTAATTAAAAATTGCGTTAATAATTTGAAAAAAAGATTACTTTTTTATCTGTTTAAATGTATGATACAGAGGAATATGTGAGTTTTAATATAAAATTTTATCGATTGATGTGGAATTTAGCGTTAAAAGAATTGCGCAATAAGATTATAGTTTCAAGAATTTATATTTGTATTTCTTTAAATAGGTTACCGAGTATCCAGTGATTTTGGATATCTCAACAAACGATTTATTTTTCAAAAATAATTCCTTTGCTTTTTTCTGTCTTAGCCTTTTGATAAACTGAGCGGGAATAAATTCTTTTTGTAAGTTATTCAAAGCATGGTAATCCATATCAAAGTTATCACTCAACGTCTTTAAAGTGACATTGTTTAAATTTTTTAAAATATACATTTTCAACTCAATAATACGCTCTTCGTTTGATAAATTCTTAGGCTTTTTATTATATCCATATACTAAAATTAAAGCCGTTGCAAAAATTAATAAACCCACAAAAAAATAAATACTAATGTTACTTTTTGTATCAACTTTATAATCTATTAACAAACTAGATTTAATGAATTTATTTACATCATAAAATTTGTAAAATCCATGTACAGAGCCAAATTTAATCTCATCCTTTGATTTAAACACAGCGTTTTTGTTAAATTCATCAATTATAACATTTTTATAAAATTTTTTAATGCTTTTATTGAAAATACCTAACCCACTGTTTCCGGTTAAAAATAAAAAATCGCCATAATCAGAAATCGTGTGAAATTGTATATCAAGATTTTTTGTATTTTGTATTTGAAGACCATTAATCGTAGCACTGAAAGTGAATAAATTACTCTTATCATCAAGAGCATAAAAAAATGAACCGTCATTGGAATCTTCTAAAATTGCGATAATATCCATTGAAAAATCAAGATAATTTGAAACTAATAAGCTATTGGTATCAAGAACCATATATTGTTTTTCATCTATAAAATGAAACTCATTTGAAAATTTGATTCGAGACTCTATTTTATTTCTAATGGGGATTATTTCACTTTTGTTGCTGTAGATTAAATTAAATTCATTCAAACTCAAATCATATTTGTAAATACCTTTATTTGAGATAACTATAAATTCGGTTTTGGTCAATGAAAAGATGTCAATAATATCCCCATAAACAGCATTAGCGTTTTTTGAGTTGTTATTGTCATATAAAATTGATTCTTTTCGATTTTTAACAGAGAGAAGTCCATTATAACAAATAAAAGTTATGCTGTCAAACTCTTTAATTTGACCATCGGTGTAATTTATTTTCTCTAATTCTTTACCGTTAATCAACACACGTCCGTATGATCCAATGGAGTTTTTGCTCAATGACCTTACACTACCAAATGGAACAAATTCATATAGATTTTTTTTAAAAATCAGTAAATCGCCTTTGGATATAATACATAAGAAATTTCCAAAATAAGCGAAATCTGTTACGGTTTTATCATACCCAAATGGGAGTTCTATTGGGGATAAAATAAAAGAAATTTTCGAGGATTTTTTCAAAGAAAAATCTGAATTTACACTTGACAACAAAGAGTTATCAAATAAACTAAGAGTCTTAAAATCTGGACTGATTGTGAATAGCCCTTCATTTGAACTGACATATATATTATCAATAATAATTAAATTATAGTATAATCTATCTTTATTGATTTGATAGATTTCATAATTGTCGTCGGCAATTGAGGAAAACGGGTGTATAAAGAAAAGAAGAAGAAAATGAGATTTTAGAAAAAAATTGAAAAATTGCAAACATCAAGTAATTAAAATTAAATTTAAAAAAAATAATTTAGTTGCACAAAAAAAGTAATAATTTAATTGCAAAAAAAAAGGAAATAGTTTAATTGCACAAAATAAGTAATAGTTTATATGTAAATTAATAGAATTTTTTAATATAAGAATACACTCTATTTGTATGTCTTCTTTTGTCTAATACAGACTTTATAATTCTATCACTAAAAATGAGTTCACCATATTTAAGCATCAGCTCTTTTTTTTTGATTTGATCAAAGTTTTTTAGTTTAATTTCAAAATCTTTTTTTATTGTAATTGAAGACACTTCAGAAATTGTTTTTTCTATTTCAAGTTTATTGTAACTTAAACCGGGTTTGATCTTATTAATACGTTCTTTGACAAAGATATCATCTTCAACAATCATTTTAAGCAACTCCATTATTTCTTCAAGGTTTTGTTTATCAATTTGCATCGTTAAATAAGTTTTAACAAAATTAGATATAAAAATGATTATTGATAAAAGTTAAATTTTAAAAAAAATATCCACTTTACTAAAAAAACATCTTTTTTTCTAAAATTTAATTTGAATGGTCTTAATTGATTTTTGTTGAATTACAAGAAAAATATTTTTTCAATGTATATCAAAAAAATATCATTAAATTTATTCGATAAATTTAGAGAATTAAGAAATAGTCAGTTTAGTTTGTAAAAGACTTGGTGAGAATCTAATTCTTTTAATAATTCCTGAGATATTTGAACCTTTTGTTGGCGACTTTTAAGCTCAACTTTCAAGCTTTTGTCATCGTCATATACAACAAAGTGAAGCAGGTGTTTGCCTTTATGCATGTTTAACAGCTCTTTTATTTCAATAATTTTTTGTTCGTTTATACCTTTGATATTAAGCTGAATCGATAATTTCTTGGCATAAGCGTCCATGACATCGTGTAACAATTGAAAGTTGTTAAACTGCAGGCGGGGCTCACCTTTTTTTCCTGTCTCTCGATTGACCCACCCCTCACGAACAAAAGCACGGACATAAACGAAATTATTCAACATTAAGAAATGTCGAAATTTAAGATACTCCTCCCCAAAAATTCTAAATTGATGGTTGTTTGTGTAATCTTCAATGGTAAAACTTGCCCAGCCTTTTCCTTGCCTACTGACGCGGTGCTCAACGTCGGTGACAACCCCACCAAAGGTAATTTCTTTGTTGATAAGTGGAATCATATTTTCAAAAACACTGACAGTTGCATTACAAAAATTTTGCATTTCAATTTTAAAATCATCCAGCGGGTGACCAGAAATATAAATTCCAACCACTTCTTTTTCACGCGCCAACTTTTCCATTGTAGACCAGGCATCACATGGGGGGAGTTCAGGCTCTGGAAATTGAACCTCACTGGCTTCACCAAATAAACTGACTTGTGCAGAATTTTGATTGTCCTGAAATCTATGGGCATATTTCAATGTTTTCTCTAAAAAAGTAACCCCATCCCCTTCCTCATAAAAATATTGTGCGCGGTGGGTTTTGGAAAAACAATCAAAACTCCCTGCATTGGCTAAATTTTCAAAAGCTTTCTTATTGGCAGCACGCAAATCAATGCGTTTGGCAAGGTCAAAGATTGAGCGGTAAATCCCATTGCTTTTGCGCTCTTGAACAATCGTTTTGACGGCACCGTGCCCAACCCCCTTGATAGCGCCCATTCCAAAGCGAATGGCATTGTCTTTATTGACTGAAAACTTATAATAACTTTCATTAACGTCAGGACCTAAAACATTCATTTTCATTCTT
Source organism: Flavobacteriaceae bacterium (assembly GCA_002709185.1). The sequence goes on along the minus strand of PAQB01000003.1, from coordinate 16,354 downwards.
TTGGCCTCTTCCATAAAAAAGGTGACTTGTTTAATATCATTCATATTATTAGACAGTACAGCCGCCATATATTCGGCAGGGTAATGCGCTTTTAGATAGGCGGTTTGATAAGCAATCCATGCATAACATGTCGAATGGGATTTATTAAATGCATAGCTTGCAAATTTTTCCCAGTCGGTCCAAATTTTTTCTAATTTTTCGGAATCCAAGCCCTTGGCACTGGCTTGACTGATAAATTTAGGTTTCATTTTGTCCAATACAGCCCGCTGCTTTTTCCCCATAGCTTTTCGCAAAACATCGGCTTCACCCTTTGTGAAGTCAGCCAATTTTTGTGACAATAGCATCACCTGCTCCTGATAAACGGTTATTCCATAGGTTTCTTCAAGATATTCCTTCATTTCAGGAAGGTCGTAACTGATGGCTTCATCACCATGTTTTCTTCGAATAAAACTTGGAATGTATTCCAAAGGCCCTGGGCGGTACAAGGCATTCATAGCAATTAAATCTGCAAATGTTGAGGGCTTTAAATCCCGCATGTGCTTTTGCATTCCAGGAGATTCATATTGAAATATTCCCACGGTTTCACCCCGCTGAAACAATTCATAGGTAGGTACATCATCCAGAGGAAAAGTTTCAGGATCCAGTATGATTCCGTGTTTGGCTTTGACAATCTTAACCGTATCTTTAATTAGTGTTAAAGTTTTAAGGCCTAAAAAGTCCATCTTTAAAAGCCCCGCGTCTTCCACAACAGCATTGTCAAATTGGGTGACATACAAGTCTGAATCTTTAGCGGTTGCTATTGGAACGTAGTCGGTGATATCGCCTGGTGTAATAATCACACCACAAGCGTGGATACCAGTATTTCTGAGTGAGCCTTCTAAGACCTTGGCTTGATTTACTGTTTCAGCTTCCAAATCATCACCTTCTGAAATATTGAGCAATTGATTGATCAACTCCATATCTTCTGCTCTAAACTTTTGGCGTAGGATTTTCTCTTCAACACCAAAAATCTTATTGAGTTTTGACATATTAGGCACTAACTTTGCGATGCGATCGGCATCCCCCAATGGGAGGTCTAAAACTCTGGCGGTATCGCGAATGGAGGACTTGGCAGCCATGGTGCCGTAAGTTATAATTTGGGCCACCTGATTGGATCCGTATTTATTGATGACATAATCCATGACCTTCCCACGCCCTTCATCGTCAAAATCTATATCAATATCGGGCATACTGATTCGGTCTGGATTCAAAAAACGCTCAAAAAGTAAATTGTATTTAATGGGATCTATATTTGTAATCCATAGGCAGTAGGCAACAACGGATCCTGCTGCTGATCCTCTGCCAGGACCAACAGAAACGCCTAAATTTCGAGCCTCTCGAATAAAATCTTCAACAATTAAAAAATAACCAGGGTAGCCTGTTTTTTCTATTGTCTTTAGCTCAAAATCAATGCGTTCTTTAAGATCCTCTGAGAGTGTTTTATAACGTTTTTTAGCGCCTTCATAGGTGAGATGACGCAGGTAAGCATTTTCACCGTGTTTTGTCCCGGATTTGGCGTCATCAGAATTTATAAATTCTTTTGGAATATCAAATTTTGGAAGCAATACATCTCTGGCAAGTTCAAAAGCTTCAATTTTATCTGAAATGGCCTGCATATTAAGAATGGCCTCAGGCAAATCTTTAAACAGTTCTTTCATCGCCTCAGGGCTTTTAAAATAATATTCCTGGTTGGGTAAGCCGTAGCGATAACCACGGCCGCGACCAACAGGCGTCGCCTGCTTTTCACCGTCTTTAACACACAATAAAATGTCATGTGCATTGGCTTCTGTTTGATCTATGTAATAGGTATTGTTTGTCGCAACCAATGGGATGTTGTACTTTTTTGAAAATTGAATCAATACAGGATTGACACGGTCTTCGTCTTCTTGACCGTGGCGCATGAGCTCAATATAAAAATCTTCGCCAAACTGTGCTTTCCACCAAATTAAGGCTTCTTCGGCCTGCTTCTCTCCAACATTCAAAACTTTTGAAGGCACTTCACCATATAAGTTTCCAGATAAAACAATGAGGTCTTGCTTGTAGGTTTCTACAATTTTTCGATCAATTCGAGGCAGGTAATAAAATCCATCTGTAAAGGCCAAAGAGGACATTTTTACCAAGTTCTGGTACCCCCTTTTATTTTTAGCTAAAAACACAATTTGATAGCCGTTGTCTTTTTGGGATTTATTGCTATGGTCATCGCAAACAAAAAACTCACAACCAATAATGGGCTTGATGGGTTTTTGATCAAATTCCTCTCCCGAGGCTTCCGCATCTTTTTGTTGCTGTACCAAACTTTTGTTGTAGTTTCGGATTTCCTTTACAAAATGAAAGGCGCCCATCATGTTGCCATGATCCGTAAGCGCTACTGAAGTCATTCCAGCATCAGCAGTCGCCTTTACTAATTTTTTGATACTGATGGTAGATTGTAAAATCGAAAATTGGGAATGGTTGTGTAAATGAACAACAGGGGCCTCAAGCAATACAGCTGGCACATCTGCTATTTGGATTTTATTTTCGGCAGCGTCTGTCTTTTTAGCAACCGCAACCAGTGCTGAAGCGGCCTTTTTTAAATTGATATGCTTTAACCCCAAAGGAGCAATTGTATCCGGGTTTTGGGTTTGAAATTCTTGTAAGTAATCTGTACTGGCTTGTAGTTGTTCAGTTGAATAGGTCCCTCTTCGCAACAATTCTAAAAAACAACGCGAGGTAGCCTCGACGTCTGCAGTTGCATTGTGGGCTTCAGCAAAAGGGGTTTTAAATAAATATTGGTGTAACTCGGTCAAAGTCGGTAACTTAAACTTNCCACCACGCCCCCCAGGCAATTGACATAAGCTTGCGGTGGTCTCGGTACAAGTATCCAAAACGGGNAGACTATTTAATGGCGTTACGACTTNCATACGGNGGTATTCACAACCCATGATATTGANATCAAAACCTACATTCTGACCCACTACAAATTTAGCCTTGTCAAGCGCTTCATTAAATTTTTCAAGCACTGAAATAAGTGAAACACCTTCAGCTAACGCCAAGGCTGTAGAAATACCGTGAATTTTCTCGGCATCATAAGGGATGTTAAAACCATCAGGGCGAATTAGAAAATCACAATGCTCTAAGCAAACCCCCTGATCGTCGTGTAGTTGCCAGGCAATCTGAACACATCGTGGCCAATTATCCGTATCTGTTATTGGAGCCTTCCAACGCTTGGGAAGACCTGTGGTTTCGGTATCAAAAATCAAATACATGGCTAAATCTGTGCTTAAAAATAGAATTCTAAATATAAAATTATTTTAGGTTTAAGGCTGTTATTTTTTGAGGGATTTATGAACAAAATACAACTATTAAAGGCCGCATTACAACCGTATGAATTATTTAGAATATTCACAATCAATAAGCTATAAAAAACAAGCTTTAAAGCCGCAAAAACTGTATTTTTTTCATAAGTTTATAACTCTAAATTAGACCCCAAATCTGCAATCTGCATAAGAACAAACTTAATGTAAAGCCAAGTTCAAGATTTTTTTTGGGGATTTGTTAGACAATAACTTTAATCATGAATCCAATCTTAAAATAATCCCTATGAATTTAAATCTACTGCGCTTTTCGATAATCCTGTTCATTTGTTCAAATTTAAGTTGTGGGCAAACCCATTCAAAGGACTTAAAAAGCATTCACGAGAAATTTGAATATAAAAATAAGTCCATCGATCCCAAACTATTGCATAAATTTCTACCGTGGCTCTCAGACAGATATCCAATTGTCACTACGGTCAATATAGCAGCGGCTTATAGAACCAATGAATACTCAGAGTACACTGGAATAACCACTGAAGACAATGGATATGTAAAAGTTACATTTGAAGATGGAAATTATACAAGATATAAATGGTTTGGGAAGTTAGATAACGACATCCATTTGGTAGTAGTGGATGAAGGTAGCCGCCGTGGAACAGGGGTGTTTTCAAGTCTTCTGCTATTAAATTTTGATGTAAATCCAAAAAAACAAGACCCAAATTTAAACATGAATTTAATAGGCTATTATATGCTGGGAGACAGAATAAAATACGAAATCACAAAATTAAAGAATAAAATTTTTATTGAGAATGAACTCTATGATAACAACAAACTGGTTCTCAAATGCAAAAAAGACTATTGCTATGAGGTGAAAAAGTAACTTTTATAAAAAAAAGCGTAAAGAGGCGTATTGACTATAACTCAGTATATGGCAAATTATAAAATATCCCCTCTGAAAAATTCATGTATTTTGTGCCAGAGTCGTCATAGGAATTGAAATAAAAAGTGCCTGTTATGGTCTTATCATCCGCGTTTATAGATTCAACAGTAACTTGACCATCGCCTAGATATACAGGATATTCCTCGCCGTTATTCTGAGTGGAATAGGTTGTATTAACTTCCGTGTAGGTAATCGTTGCAAGTTTACCTTCACCTAATTCATAAGACCCAATATTAGCTTCAGGTAAGCTAATAATCATACTGCCATTCCCGTCGCTGCCAGAAATAGTTAAGGTCCCCGTACTTTCTACACTAGCTGTACGAGCTGTCGATCGCCAGATGTAATCTCCGTGTCGAAGGCCTTGAAATGTAGGATTACTAGACTGAATATCATCTTGACAACCAGTCAGAAAAAAAAGGGCAAAAATTAAAAAAAGATATCTCATATGGAATTGAAAAGAATTTACGCTTAATGACTTGTAAACACATCAAAAATATAAAAAATAAATGAATGTTTTAGTATTGAAAAAATATACTATATTTGCCGCTCATTAATAACCAAGGTCGGGAACCTTACAAATTAATTTTTATGCCTGTAAAACTAAGACTACAAAGACACGGAAAAAAAGGAAAGCCATTTTATTGGATTGTTGCGGCCGACAGCCGTTCCAAAAGAGATGGTCGTTTTCTTGAGAAATTAGGAACCTACAATCCAAACACCAATCCTGCGCAAGTTGAAATCAACATCGATAGCGCTGTACAGTGGTTAGAAAATGGCGCTCAGCCAACTGATACAACACGAGCTATCTTATCATACGAAGGTGTTTTATTGAAAAAACATTTGGCAGGCGGGGTTAAAAAAGGAGCTTTAACAGAAGAACAAGCTGAGGAGAAATTTCAAGCTTGGAAAACTGAAAAGCTGTCCAAAATCGACTCCAAAAAATCGGACATTCAAAAAGCTAAAGAAGCAGAAGCAGCAAAAGCGCTTGCCGCTGAAAAAGCAGCCAACGAAGCACGAATCGCCGCTGCTGCACCGGTACAAGAAGCAACTACGGAAGAAGCCCCTGCTGAAACCGCACAAGCTTCTGAAGAAGAAGAATAAAACTATTTATTTTTATATCTTTAAACCTGACTTATGTCAGGTTTTTTTTTGATATTTTATGAAGAAAGAAAAGTGTTTTTACCTCGGTAAAATTGTAAAAAAGTATAGCTTTAAAGGAGAAATTTTAGCAAAACTGGACACTGATCAACCTCAGTTGTACGAAAATATTGAAACCCTCTTTTTAGACATCAATAACCGATTGATTCCTTATTTTGTAATGGCATCAAGACTCCACAAGTCTGATTTATTACGTTTAAAATTAGAAGATGTGAACACAGAGTCGGAAGCTGATGAATTGCTAAGAAAAGAAGTTTACCTCCCGCTTGATCTACTTCCAAAATTAAATGGAAAAGCCTTCTACTACCACGAAGTCATAGGATTTGAAATATGGGATAAAGCCCATGGGAAAGTAGGTATTTTAAAGGGAGTCAATGACCAATCTGCACAAGCTTTGTTTGAGATTGAAAGACATGGCCTAGAGATTTTAATTCCCATTCACGATGAATTCATTATGAATATTAATCGCAACAAAAAAATAATTAATGTCAAGACGCCCCCTGGTCTCATTGAGTTGTACATTGAGTAATGGCTTTGGAAGCATTTCAATTCAAACAATTTAGTGTCGCACACGACCGCTGTGCCATGAAAGTAGGAACAGATGCTGTTTTACTCGGGGCATGGGCGCCGGTAAATCCCGCAACAAAGTCAATATTAGACATTGGCTCTGGGTCTGGAATCTTAGCACTCATGCTTGCACAACGCTGCAGTGCAGACCTTATTGACGGCTTGGAAATTGATGGGGAAGCGTACGAACAATGCGCCACAAATTTCGAATCATCTCCATGGGCAGATCGCTTGTTTTGTTACCATGCCAGTCTTAAAGCATATACCAATGAAATGGATATAAAATATGACTTCATCATTTCGAATCCTCCATTTTATAGTGAGAATTTTTCTACAAATGACAAACTTAGAAACATGGCTCGATTTGAAGCAGCGATGCCCTTTAATGAATTGCTTAAATCCGTAAGGAAATTACTGTCTAAAAATGGGAGGTTTTGTGTAATAATCCCATTCAAATCAGAAAAAAAACTTGTTGAAATAGGAAAAGAAAACACTCTTTTTAGTGATAAAATCCTCAGAATAAGGGGGCAGAAAAATAGCATTATTAAACGTAGTTTATTGTCCTTTTCTTTTGAAAAAAAACCTGTCGAAATAAATGAAATATACCTTGAGGAAAAACGGCATATATACAGTAAAGAATTTATTAATTTAACAAAAGAATTTTATTTAAAATTTTAAGATTCAGTAAATTTGTTTAATTGTAGATCTCAATTAGTTGATATTTCAGCTATTCGTAAAATGACCAAAACATTTGATTTATGAAGCCAGACGTATTTGAAGCACCTGATTATTACAACATAGACGACTTATTAAGTGAAGAGCATAAACTAGTAAGAGCAGCGGCTCGGGATTGGGTTAAAAGAGATGTATCTCCTATTATCGAGTCTTATGCCCAAAAAGCAGAATTTCCAAAACAAATTCTCAATGGCCTTTCAGAAATTGGCGCTTTTGGACCCTACATTCCAGAAAAATACGGTGGGGCAGGATTAGATCAAATTGCTTATGGGTTAATCATGCAAGAAATTGAACGCGGAGATTCAGGTGTAAGAAGTACAGCCTCTGTACAATCATCTTTGGTGATGTACCCCATTTGGAAATACGGCAATGAAGTTCAACGCCAAAAATACTTACCTAAATTGGCATCGGGTGAATTTATGGGTGCCTTTGGACTCACTGAGCCTGACCACGGCAGTAATCCAGGGGGAATGACCACTAACTTTAAGGACATGGGCGATCATTTTTTACTGAATGGTGCCAAACTATGGATCTCAAATGCACCATTTTGTGACATTGCAGTGGTATGGGCAAAAAACGAAGAAGGACGAATTCATGGCCTTATTGTAGAGCGCTATATGGAAGGGTTTTCAACTCCTGAAACCCATAATAAATGGTCGCTTAGAGCCAGTGCGACAGGCGAACTTATTTTTCAAGATGTTAAAGTCCCCAAAGACAATATTTTACCCAATAAAAGTGGGTTGGGTGCGCCTCTTGGGTGCTTAGACTCTGCACGATATGGCATAGCTTGGGGTGCTATTGGCGCTGCTATGGATTGTTACGATACAGCCTTGCGCTATGCCAAAGAACGCATTCAATTTGGAAAGCCCATAGCAGGATTTCAATTGCAACAAAAAAAATTGGCGGAAATGATTACAGAGATTACCAAAGCGCAACTATTAGCTTTGAGATTAGGGCAACTCAAAAATGAAAATAAAGCCAGTACAGCACAAATATCCATGGCCAAAAGAAACAATGTTGAAATGGCGTTAAAAATTGCCCGCGAGGCACGTCAGATTCTTGGAGGTATGGGAATTACTGGTGAATACAGCATCATGCGCCATATGATGAATTTGGAGAGTGTAGTGACCTATGAAGGGACGCACGATATTCATTTGCTTATTACAGGACTTGACATTACAGGATTAAATGCCTTTAAATAAAACTTTATTAATTTATTGCGTTGGGATATCACTCTCAACTACAGGTATTATTAAGCTGCCACAATAAAACTAGCATTGGCTACTCAAATTCAGGAAGTAATGCATCTGCTGAAATATTAGAAGACCTAAATATCCCTGAAAACTTTAAGCTTTTGGCTCTAGGTGACAGCTATACCATAGGCCAAAACGTCTGTACCAGTTGCCGTTTTCCAGAACAACTTAAGGACAGTTTGGTTGTGAATTTTGACGCGCAAGACTCCTTTTCCTTAGAAATCATCGCACAAACAGGATGGACAACAACCAATCTAATATCGGCGATCGAAGCGTCGAACCCCCCTTCTGATCATGATTTGGTAACGCTATTAATTGGAGTAAACAACCAATACCAAGGCAAGCCATTTGCATTGTATGAAACAGAGCTTATAACATTGGTAAACACTGCCATTGCGCTGGCTGACAATGACCCATCAAATCTCATTGTTGTTTCTATTCCTGACTATGCGTACACACCCTTTGGTCAAAACTTTAACCCAGAATATATAAGTGAACAGTTGGATGTTTACAACCTTTATGCAGAAAATTATTGTCAAGATAATGGGCTATCATATGTTTACATTACTGACATTACACGTCAAGGCTTAGCAAACCCGGAGCTGGTTGCCAATGACAATTTACATCCCTCGGGACTGGCCTATTCAAAATTTGTAGAGCGGATATTTCCTTTGGCATTAGAGAAATTAAACTAATTTCATTCTTCTGGAGCCAATTCTACTTCTAAACCTTCCATTTGATTATTGATTTGAATTTGACACCCCAAGCGGCTGTTAGGTTGAACGTGGAATGCCTCGCTGAGCATGGCTTCCTCATCGGCTGTTTTTTCGGGGAGTTGATGTGAACTGTGCACATAACATTGACAAGAAGCACACATGGCCATACCGCCGCAAATCCCGATGGTACCTTCTGGAGCAAGCTCGAACAATCGAACAACCTCCATAAGATTGAGGGCCATATCTGTTGGTGCATTAATGGTGTGTATGACACCTAAGCGATCGGTAATTTTTATAGAAATATCCAAAGACATCAGTCAATTGATTTTACTACACTTTTTGGGGCCTCTTTTCGAGTGCCGTCGAAGCCGTCGATACCAGTAACGGTAGTGTATTTTAGCACTAAACGTTTCCCAGGGTTGATAATTTTGTAGGCCGCTTGACACATTAAGGTGGCTTCGTGAAAACCACATAAAATGAGTTTTAATTTACCAGGGTAGGTATTTACATCTCCAATGGCAAAAATACCTGGAATATTCGTTTGATAATCTAATGCATTGTTAACTTTAATTGCATTTTTCTCAATTTCTAGACCCCAATTTGCAATGGGGCCTAACTTAGGAGATAAACCAAATAATGGTATAAAAAAGTCAGTATTAATACGTTTTTCTTCATCATTTAAAACACTATATGAAATCGAATCTAATTTATTATTACCATAGAGTCCTGTAACTTCAGCTGGTGTGATTAAATCAATACTCCCTTTGTCTTTGAGGGCTTGAACTTTTTCTACTGAGTCCAGAGCCCCTCTAAATTCGGTTCTTCTGTGTATCAAAGTCACACTACTGGCAACCTGACTTAAAAAAATAGTCCAATCTAAAGCTGAATCTCCTCCACCGGCAATAACAACCCTCTTGTCGCGATATACTTCTGGGTCTTTGATCATATAGGCAACCCCATGATCTTCATAATCTGAGAGGTTTTTAATGGCGGGTTTTCGAGGCTCAAAACTTCCAAGTCCACCTGCAATCGCCACTACTGGGGCGTTGTGTTGGGTGCCCTTATTTGTAGTAACCAAGAAAGTACCATCTGCTTGTTTTTCAATCGTCTCTGCACGTTCACCTAAGGTAAAACCTGGTTTAAATTGTTTGGATTGTTCCAATAATTTCTTTGTTAAATCACCAGCTAAAATTTCTGGGTAGGCAGGGATGTCATAAATTGGCTTTTTAGGATAGATTTCGGAACATTGACCTCCAGGCGCTGCCAATGCGTCAATGAGATGACATTTGAGCTTAAGAAGTCCAGCTTCAAAGACAGCAAATAAGCCCGTTGGCCCAGCGCCGATGATAAGGATATCGGTCTTGATCATTTTAGGCTTCAATATTTATGACAGACTGAATTTGAGGTGCATATTTTTTGATGGTCATTTCTACACCAGACTTTAAAGTCATTTGATTGACTGTACAAGACGAGCAAGCCCCAATGAGTTGAACTTTAACAATTTCACCATTTTCAATGCCAATGAGATTGATATTTCCTCCATCATTTTGGAGAAAAGGTCGAATTTCATCCAGTGCTTTTTCAACATTTTTTTGTAAATCTTCTGAGCTCATAATCATTTTATTTATTTTTTACAGTACTACAACCTGCCATGGTTGTTATTTTTATAGCTTCTGTTGGCGGCAAGTCTTTATGACGTTTTACAGTTTCTTTTACAATTTCTTGCGTTAGTGATTTAAAAGCCAACGCAGTTTGTGTTACCTCTTGCAGGGCTGCTGGTCTTCCATAATCCCCTGCCTCTCTTATACTTTGAACAATAGGTATTTCTCCTAAGAAAGGAACCGCTAAATCCAATGCTAAATGTTTTGCACCTTCTTTTCCAAATATATAATATTTATTTTCAGGAAGTTCCTCAGGTACAAAATAGGCCATATTTTCAATGATACCAAGAACAGGAACATTGATGTTCTCTTGTTGAAACATGGCCACGCCTTTTTTGGCATCTGAGAGTGCCACATTTTGGGGCGTACTCACAACCACAGCACCCGTGATAGGTAGAGACTGCATGATACTCAAGTGGATGTCTCCTGTACCAGGAGGTAAATCAATGAGTAAAAAATCTAGGTTGCCCCAAGCGGCATCAAATATCATTTGATTGAGAGCCTTGGAAGCCATGGGACCTCTCCAAATAACAGCTTGACTTGGTTTTGTAAAAAAACCAATGGATAAAATTTTAACTCCATAATTTTCAACAGGCTTCATTTTTGAGGCACCATCGACCTGAACTGCTAATGGTTTATCAGAAACAACATCAAACATGATGGGAATGGAGGGACCATAAATATCGGCATCTAGAATTCCAACTTTGAAGCCCATATTGGCTAAAGTCACTGCGATATTTGAGGTAATGGTAGATTTTCCTACACCCCCCTTTCCTGAGGCAATTGCAATGATATTTTGGATACCAGCGATGGGTTTCCCCTTAATTTCATTTTTTGGCTGAGGAGGGGCATCTACTGTTACGTTGATTTTAATTTTCGCTTTAGCATACACCAAATCATGAATGGCCTTCATGATATTAACCTCAGTGCGTTTTCTGGCTTGGAGCGTAGGATTAGAAATACTGATATCGATGATGACTTCATCATTAAAAATAACAACATTTTTGACGGCTTCACTTTCAATCATATTTTTGCCTTCGCCGGGAACGGTGATGGTTTTCAAAGCGCTTAAGATGTCTTTTTTTGTGAATTTCAAAGCGTGAAATACAGATTGATTGTTGGGTACAAATATACGCTTGATTTGCTAAAAAAACTAAAGTTCTTTTGAGGGATCCCAAAAAATAGTTTTAAAATTTTGAATTTGATTATTTTTGATTACAATGCCTTCACTTTCAAGTAATTGTTCCATCAAGTTAATCCCTTCAAAATGGTGTTTTCCAGTCAAAAATCCATTGCGATTTACCACGCGATGGGCGGGCACGTCTTTGCCGTGAGATGCAGTCATGGCATAGCCAACCATTCGTGCACTTTTTAAAGCGCCTAGCTGTCTTGCGATAGCTCCATAACTCGTCACGCGTCCAAATGGAATTTGACGTGCAATTTCGTAACAACGATCGAAAAAATTTGGGTTCACATCCATAGCAAATCAAATCAAATTAACAAATGTGACAATGGCAACCGCTAGGGTAATCAATGCAATGCAGTAATTCATGTTTTTTGGAGATGTGATTTTATTGTTCTTAATGCTTTCAAAGAATAAAATATAAATGTACAGCGCAATAAACGTTCCCATGGCAGCACCGGCGATATAAGCACCAATGCTGGTAGGGTCAAGCTGTAACCAACCCACAGACAATAAAGAGGTGACAACATAGGCTTGGAAAGGAATCGGAAAAATATTAAGTGCAGACATTAATACGCCTTGAAAAAAACGGCTTTGTTTACTTCTCATTCTAGCATCCACCTTTACAGCAGATGTTTGCTTTTTTGCCGTTAAGAAAAAGTAGAAAGAAATTAGTAAAAAAATGACGACCGCCACTCGCTTAAGAATGCTTGTAACATCTGGATGTTGATTTAAATATTTTGCAAACACCGTGGCTATATAAGTTTGTAGGCCTACCACAATACAAACTCCAACAGAAAATATAAAACTGCGATTATGGCCTTCCTCGAGACTGATTCTAGCGGCTGACATGTTGAGCATACCCGGAGGAATAACCCCTAAAAATGAGATCAATAAGCTCAGAAAAAAAATTATAGTAATGTCCAAGAGTTAGTGTATTTTAAATCTAAGATACGTAATTGCTTTTCCTTGCTCCAAATAGGTTTTTTCGTAAAAAGTTTGAATTCCAGTTACCACTTCTGGACTTCCCTCTTGGTGGTATATATCGTGGTTTGCATATTGAATGTCATGGCCAAGCCCTTGGAGCAGTCCCAAAGTATAGCCATGCATATATTCACTGTCAGTTTTTAGATGTACCACCCCATCAGCTTTAAGAATATGCTTATAGCGATTTAAAAATACAGGGTTGGTCAAACGATGCTTGCCGCGTTTATATTTGATTTGAGGGTCTGGAAATGTTATCCAAATTTCGTCAACTTCATGGGCTTCAAAAAGGCCTTCAATCAGTTCTATTTGGGCACGAATAAATGCGACATTAGGTAATTTATTTTCCTGAGCTGTCTTTGCGCCTCGCCAAAAGCGGGCCCCTTTAATATCAATGCCAATGTAATTCTTATTTGGGTCTCTTTCGGCCAACCCAACTGTATACTCTCCTTTTCCACATCCCAATTCTAAGACCAAAGGATGGTTGTTTTTAAAAAACTCAGCACACCACTGCCCTTTCAAAGAAAATTTATTTTCAACAAGGGTTTCGCGTGTGGGTTGGAAAACATTGGGAAATGTTTCGTTTTCTTTAAACCGTTTTAATTTATTCTTACTCCCCACAAGTGATTGTTTTGTGCAAAAATACACAAAGCAAAGTGATTAATTTGTTTCTAATGGTAAGGTAAATGAAAATTCACTACCTATTCCGTATTTACTGTCTACAAAGATATTTTCCTGATGCGCGTCAATGATATGCTTTACAATAGACAAGCCCAAACCAGAGCCCCCCTCACTTCGAGCACCACTTTTATCAACGCGATAAAAACGTTCAAATAATCGAGAAATATGCTGACCTTCAATACCTTCGCCATTGTCCGTTACGCGAACCACCACTCTATAATCTCCAAGTGGTTCAACGCTGATCTCTGTGGTTCCATTAACATGTCCGTATTTGATGGAATTTACAACAAGATTGGTTAAAACTTGTTGAATGCGCTCACGGTCTGCATGGACTATTAATTTCGTTTGTTCAGAATTTTCAAGCGATAATGTAATTTTTTTCTTTTTAGCCTTCATCTCTAATTCTTCAAAGACATTATGAATCAACCCTAAAATATCAAAATTTGAGGTTTCTAATTTTGACTCCCCAAATTCAATTTTTGTTATCATATCCAAATCCTGAACAATGTATATCAAGCGTTCAACACCCTTATCTGCTCTTTTTAAATATTTTTTTAAAACTTCTGGATCGCTCATCGCACCATCCAGTAGAGTAGAAATATACCCCTGAACCGTAAACAGTGGGGTTTTCAATTCGTGAGCTACGTTTCCTACAAACTCTTTTCTAAATTCTTCTCTTGCCTGAAACGACTGAACTTCTTGTTTTTTTAATTTGGCGTATTTACTAATTTCACTAGCTAGAAAGTCCATGTCTGCAGAAATGGGAACATTTTGTACAGGACTGGTTTTGGATTCTAAAATCATAATATCCTTATATATTTTTTCGATGCGCTTAAAAATATATTTTTTGATACTGTACTGAAAAATTAAAAACACCACAATGAATGTGATGCCTAAAAACCCCAAAGAAATTTTGACATCAAAACTGTTTTTGAAATACAAAAAAACACTCAGAGTGAGTGTTAAAACAAGAGACGTTAGCAGCGCGGTAATGATTGCAAAAGCATATGACTTTTTTGAAAATGAGCTCATTGATTTTGAAACTTATAACCAACGCCTTTAATCGTTTTAAATTTAGAGTCACCTAATTTTTCACGCAGTTTCCTTATATGAACATCAATGGTGCGCCCCCCAACAACAACTTCGTTACCCCATATTTTTTCCAAGATAACTTCGCGTTTAAAAACTTTCCCGGGCTTGGATGCCAACAAATATAGCAATTCAAATTCTTTTCTTGGTAAAACCATATCTAGGCCTTTATAATTGATTTTATAGGCTTCTCTATCAATAGTGAGGCCATCTAAAACAATGGGGGCGTCTGAAATTGGATCACTTTGGGTTTTTAAACGTCTGAGCAAGGATTTAATTTTACTGACCAAAACTTTGGGCTTGATGGGTTTTGTTATGTAGTCATCGGCCCCGGCCTCAAAGCCAGCAACCTGAGAATAGTCTTCACCTCTTGCTGTCAGAAAAGTAATAAGCGTATTTTCAAGTTCAGGAATTTTTCTAATTTGTTCACAAGCTTCAATGCCGTCCATTTCAGGCATCATCACATCCAAAATGATAAGATGGGGTTTTTCTTTTTTGGCTTTCTTGATGGCTTTTTGACCATTATTGGCTGTAAAAACAGTGTATCCTTGGGCTGTTAGGTTGTAACTAATTATTTCAAGAATATCGGGCTCATCATCGACGAGTAATATTTTAATGTTTTTATCCTTCATATTGAACCAAAATAGTAATATTAATATATAGATTATAGCGCAAACTAAAAAAATGATTAACAATCTTAATATTAGCTTAATATTCCGGAAACCATCTAGGGACTTAAATAGGGTTTTGAGGCCATTTTAAATCACACCATAAAATTTGGCTTCAATTAAACTTGTATCACCATTTTGGAAATTAAAAATTTATAACGTCTTAATTTACAAAAAACACAATAATGTAAAATTAAAAATAAATTTATGTTAATATACACAATTTTGAAGGCTCGTAATGTTTTTGTAGCCTAAAAAAAACTATATTTAAGGTATCACTTTTAAAAAAATTATAATGAAACACTTTTACTTTCTACTTTTTACATTTTTTACTTTTAACTTGACCCATGGGCAAGGCTTAGAAGATTTTACGAACTCAAATGCTACAAGCAGCTATTCCGATAGTGCCTTTGAAGGCAATAATGGCATTACCTGGAGTTACATCGCCTCCAGAAAAGGTGATGATGGTACAAATGAGCAAGGAATAGAACTCCCAGCCTTATTGCTAAGGGGAGCTTCTTATGAAAGCAAGATTACATCCAGCGCAATCCCTGGAGGTATTTCAAATTTTTCTGTAAATTTATATAAGGGCTACACAGGTGGTGGTGACAGACAGGTTGAGCTATTTATCAACGGAGTTTCTAAGGGAACATCAACTCCTTTCGACGATTTCTCAGAATATACTTTTTCGGTTGACAATATAAATATTTCCGGAAACATTGTAATTGAGATTGTCAATACGACCCCCAAACAAATAATAATAGATAACATCTCTTGGACTGGTTTTTCGACGTCTTGTTCAGTTATATTTGGGCAAGCACAGTACAGTTGTGAAGGAAATTCAATCGGAGACAGTAACGACTTCGTGACTGTTAGTGTTCCGTATACAGGCTTAGACGCTGGAATTACCGCCCTTACAACTACCTCAGGAGGCTCCATTGGCGGGGACAATCCGGCAACAACTCCAGATGGAACAATCGTAATTTCAGGTGTTTCAGAGGGAAGTGGATGGGATCTGGTTTTAAATGGTGGCGACTGCGATGGTATTTCCACATCTGGAACCACTGAGGTGGATTTTTGTGATCCAATTCCGAACACATGTTATGACCTCAGCAATGGTGATGAATCTTTTGAACTTGTTGCTGTAGCTACCAATTCAGATTCAGATGTCTGGGCCAACAATTCAGGAACTTATACCATGAACGGATATTGTGGTAGTGGTTGTTCAGAAATTAGTGACACATGGCTTGTATTTGGTCCTTTAGACACAACTCAAACAAATGATTTAACTTTGGCATTTAATACCGCTGAACAATATGGTGTTACAGATTTAGTTGTTGCATACACAGAGCAATATGGCGGTTGTCCTGACCTCTCCCAATAGATC
>PAQB01000002.1 GCA_002709185.1 Flavobacteriaceae bacterium | reverse complement strand
CCTGCATTCCGTTAAGGGTGTAAAAATGATAGGCATCTCCACATTGCGCCAACATCCAAATAAGGTGAAAACGCCAAGAGGTATTTTCCAATTTAATCATTTTATCGCCATCATAAGGATGAATTTCAATGGCCAACTTATAATGGTCAGCCAATTCAAAAATGGCATCGTTTTCACGATCAAAAACACTGCGCCATTGTCCCACACTGTCCATAAAGTGGGTGGGTAAACATAACACCTTGAGTTCTAAATCTTCGACACAACGCTCAATTTCCCATAACGCTCCTTGTATAAATCCTGGATGGATTACAAAGCCGCAAGTAAACTTGGAAGCGTGGTTTTGTTGAATTTGGGCATTGAAATCATTTTGAAAACGCAAAGCTTTTTTCATCATCTCTAGTCGTAAACCATTGCCATAGAGTTGAGATAGGTTGAGCACGACTGCGTGATCAATTTTGTTGTCTTCCATCCATTCTAATTTTTCATTGAGAAAAAAACTAGAGTGTGTAACCGGTCGACTCCATCCTTTTTGAAGCATATGTTTGCGCTCATCATCCACCCAAAAGATTTCTTTTTCTTTCATGAACTGAGGAATCTCTTCTGGATATGGAAGTAAGTGAGAGTGGCCATTAATGCGAAGTTTCCGTTTCATGAGTGCATATTATTTGTCTAAGAATCTATTGTCAACTTCCATAATTTCACCTGTCTTAGGGCAGGTTCTCAATGTTTCGTCTGAGTAAAATCGTTTAAAAACAGGAAGAAAATCTTTTTCAATATTCGTTAAAGTAAAATATTCTTCATAAAGTAATTCATTTGCAGTGTCTGAAAACCACAGTAAACCATCTTTTTGATCCTGTTTTCTTTTTCTTTCAATTACCAAGCCAATTGAACCTTCAGATCTCACGGGTGAGTGTGGTATTTTTGCTGGCAAAAGAAACATCTCTCCTGCTTTTATTGGAACCTCAACAAGCTTACCATTTTGTTGTGTTTTTACAACGATATCCCCTTCAATTTGATAAAAAAGCTCTTCCGTTTCATTGTAATGATAATCTTTTCTAGCATTTGGTCCGGCAACAATCATCACAATATAATCCCCGGATTCTATATATAGATTTTTATTGCCCACAGGAGGCTTTAATAAATGTCTGTTGTCATCAATCCATTTTTGTAAATTGAAAGGTTTTTTTATTTCCATCTGTTTTTAATGATAAATTTATTTCAATATTTGTATTTTAAATGCTTAATCAATGGTGTCTTGTTCACCCTCTAGAATCAAATAGGTTTCTTTTTTAATTGTCTCATAAATCGACTCAATCGGTAAGTTTAAATCGATGGCTTTGTTTTCAATCATGTTTAGAATGGCTTTATCCTGTGCTCGACCCACTAACATGGCTTGGTTATAGCCCATATCTTCTCTAAAAGTCACCATTGAATATTTTGAAAAATAGGTCTTCGGCAATGCAGTTTCAAGGGCCATTTCTAAAGTTCTTTTTTGCTGAAAAACGGGGTTCGCAACATGATCTTTCATTTCATGAAAATTATCGATCGCTAAATCTGCGATTCCATCTGTGTCCTTTTTTCGCTTTTGCTGAAAACTTAAAAAGGCTGCTTCCCAATTATCATGATGGGCTTCCAAAGCCGCATCAAATTCAAAGACATCTTCAAAAGCGGCATTCATACCTTGGCCATAAAAGGGGACAATGGCATGCGCTGCATCGCCTAAAATTAAATTTTTTCCTTGAAATTGCCAAGGAAAACATTTAATGGTTCCAAGGGGTGCCGTTGGATTTTTAAAAAATTCAGTGGTTAAATCGGGCATAAGCTCAAGCGTGTCTGGAAATTCTTTTGCAAAAAAGTTTTGTACTTTTTTCTCTGAGTCTAAATTTTTGAAATTATATGTACCTCCTTCATAATCCAAAAACAGTGTGACTGTAAAACTTCCATCAAGATTGGGCAGTGCAATGATCATATAGTCGCCTCTTGGCCATATATGCAAGGCATTTTTTTCGGTTTTATATCCGCCTTCTTTTGTGGCTGGAATGGTCAATTCTTTATAGCCATGTGTAAGGAAGTTTTGTGAAAAATCAAATAAAAACTTACGCTTGGATAAATAACTTTTCCTGAGTATTGATCCGGCGCCATCGGTTCCAAAGATGCGGTTTGCCTCACAATCCAAGGTTGTTCCATTTTTGCTATGTGTAAAGCGCGCGATGTTATTTTCGAAATCTACGGCATCACATTTTTGATCAAATTCGAAGCTTACATTTTCAAGGGCTTCGGCCTCATCAATGAGCAAGGCGGTAAGCAATTCTCTGGATATTGAATGGATGTATTCTCCATCGCGACCGCTATACTTTGACAGTTTTGTATTGCCACTTTTGTCGTGCAGCATGCGTCCGTGCATTGGGATACATAGACTTTTTACTTTGTTATCTAGGCCTACCATTTTAAGGGCTTTTATACCGCGATTGGACAGGGCTAAATTAATGGAGCGTCCAGCACTTATGTTTTCTTTTCGCAAGTCTGACCGTCTTTCCATTACCTTCACATTATACCCCCGCTGTCCAAGGCGCAAGGCCAGTAAAGATCCGCAAAGACCCGCCCCTATGATGAGTATATTTTCTTCAGTTTTCAATTCAAAAGCGTTTTTAAAATAGCTACCATACCAAAAACATCTTCAAAAGAATTGTAAAAAGGTACTGGCGCACAACGGATGACACCTGGCGCTCTCCAATCTGTAATGACATGGTTTTCAGTTAATCTTTTATGCAGTGTTTGGTCTACATTTTTGACGCGAATGGACAATTGACAACCTCTTTGGGCAGGGTCTTTAGGGCTGATAATTTCAACGTCTGGGTGTTCAAGATTGTTTATAAGATACTCCAAATAGGCGGTAAGTTGAATAGATTTTTGCCGCAGCGCATCCATTCCCACATCGTTAAACAACTCTAGGGATGCTTTGATGGCTGCCATTGATAAGATTGGGGGGTTACTGAGTTGCCAGCCCTCTGCGCCAGGCATGAGATCCAGGGGTTTGCGCATGTCGAAACGGCTATTTTTATTTTGACTCCACCAGCCGGAAAAGCGTTTTAAAGTTTTGTCATTGGCATAGCGTTCGTGTACAAAAATACCGCCCAAATTACCGGGGCCTGCATTTAAGTATTTATAGGTGCACCAGGCTGCAAAATCCACGCCTGAATTGTGTAAATCTGGCTGGATGTTTCCAGCACCATGAGCCAAGTCAATGCCCACTTTACATCCCTTGGCATGCCCCATTTCTGCAATTTTTTTTAAATCGAAATATTGCCCAGTGTAATAATTAACTCCACCAATGAGAACCAGTGCAATTTCTTCACCATATTCATCAAGTATCGCTTCTAAGTCTTGGAGGTGCAATAGAGTTTCTCCGGCCCGCGGGGCCCATTCCAAAAGGCAAGCATTCGGATCGTACCCATGGAACTCCAATTGACTTTGAACTGCATAGCGATCTGATGGAAAAGCATCACTTTCAATAAGAATTTTATGACGTTTTGCTGTGGGGCTGTAAAAGGAGGCCATTAAAAAATGCAGATTGGCTGTGAGGGTGTTCATCACCACCACCTCAATGGGCTTGGCGCCTACAATTTTGGCCATGCTTTCGGTTAGGAACTCATGGTAAGGCATCCACGGATTTTTGGCTTTTAAATGGCCCTGAACACCTAAAGTTGCCCAATCCAACAGTTCTTGTTCAATGGCGGCTTTGGTGGTTTTGGGCTGAAGCCCTAAGGAATTCCCTGTAAAATACAAGCATTCATTCCCTGAGACGTCTTTGGGGATATAAAACGTGTTGCGGTAAGATCTCAAAACATCCTTTTGATCTAAACTGCGTGCAAATTCAAGATGTGGTTTAAATCCAGGCAAATTTTTTGTTTTGAGTTACTCAAATGTAGCTATTTTTCCACGATTATAAAACTCAGAGTTAGCGTGATTTTAATGCCTTTCTTTAAGGAGTTGCGGGAATTTTGATTTAAAGCGCTTGAGCCTTGGAATGGAAACATTTCGCACATAGGGGTTGTTAGGGTGGAGGCGCTCATAATTTTGATGGTACGCTTCAGCTTTCCAAAACTTTTGAAAGGGATAGACTTCTGCCGCTACTTGAGTGTTTTGAATTTTTTCAACTTCGTTAATTTTCTTTAATATAAGTCTTTTTTGGGTTTCGTTTTGATAGAAAATAATGGAGCGGTATTGCGAACCAATATCTGGTCCTTGACCATTGACTTGGGCCACATTTTGTGATCCAAAATACACATCTAGAAGGGTGGAAAATGAAACAAGATCAGGATCGTAATACACTTCTACGGCTTCGGCATGACCGGTTCGACCGGTATTGCTCAGTTCGTATGTGGGATTATTGGTATACCCACCGGCGTAGCCGCTAACGGATTCTTGAACACCTATTACACTTTCATAAATAGCTTCCACACACCAGAAACAGCCGCTGGCAAAATAGGCTCTGGCAATACCATTTTCAATGGGAATTTCGACGGGCTTTGCATTGATGACGGCTTGTTGTTTCGGATTTTTTATTGGGGATTGGCAACTGCTGAGGCTGTAAAAGAAGAGTGGTAGTAGGATGAAGATGCGTTCCATTAACTTGTAATTTGCGTAAATTTATTAATCAAGAGCTAAAAATCTGTGAAATTTATATTAAAAAAAAATACTTGATTTTAAGTTCGCGAACAGCGGTATTGAGTATGGCGTGTTGAAAAAAATGTTTGATTAAAAAACGATTACTCTGTCGTTTACTATTTGCGTTCAACAATCTTGGAAATCATTTTTTTAAAATCGCTGAATTCTATAAGTCCTAACAAGTCTTTTCTGTTTTCATCAAGGGTGTTGAACTCAAAAAAGGGGTTTTTAGAAATAATTTTTCTACCAATTTGATAATTTTTTGAAATTACTCCAACGCCCCAGTCTGAATCTATACAACAAGAATTCATTGGATTGTGAAAACGGTATTTAAGAAAAGCCTTCCATGTGGTTCCATTCCAGTATCCTCTTGCAGGGGTTTGCATGTAATCGTAGTTTTCTCGCGCATGCCATTCTGTAGGAGGGTTGCAATCGTGAAGCACAATAAAACCATCGTCTTTTACAAAATATAAAGCGTTTGCAATATCCTTTTCAACTTGTTCAGCAAGGTGTAATCCATCAATAAAAATGACATCAAATCTCATATCACATGAGAGAATTTTGTTTTGTTTTAGTTTTGAAAAAAATGCGTCACTAGTCATTTTAAAGTCAACAGGGTTGGTTTCAAATTCGACACCAGGATCAACACTGTATTTAGAACTTGATTTGATTTTAGAGAAATTATCAGTAGGATTGCGAACGCCTATCTCTAGGTACAGGGGGTCTTTATCGAACTGGCTTAGTAAAAAGTTCAGAATCTCAGTTCTGTTTGATTCTTTCCCAATTTCAATTTTTATTTTTACTTGAGTATCAATGTGAGTCTTGCTCTTCAATGACTTTTTACCCGCTTTGTAGAACTTAAAAGCTTTGTAAAAATTGAACATATTTAATAGTTCTTTCATGACACGATTAAAGTGGATTACAAAGGGAGAATAAGTTTAAAATTTATTAAATCTAAGATATAAAAAATCCTAAAATTAAAAAGTTTAAATCATAAAAAAAACCCGGACAGCTGTCTGGGTTTTTATAACACTATTCGGAATCGTATTTACAGCTTAGAAAATAACTTTTCCATTTTTACCTTTTGCTCATCGGCGAGCTCAGCATCAACTAAAATTCTGCCACTGTGTTCATCGGTTATAATTTTTTTTCGTGAAGCAATTTCAACCTGTATTTGTGGAGGAATGGTAAAATAGGAACCGCCAGAAGCGCCTCTTTCAATAGGAACAACTGCCAATCCATTTTTCACACTGCTGCGGATCTTGGTGTAAGCCTTGGCCAAGCGCTCCTCGATTTTAGTTTTATATTCCTCAGACTTGTCAAGTAATACTTTCTCTTCTTTTTCTGTTTCGGCAAGAATGGCATCCAAATCGTTTTTTTTGTGTTGAAGGTGGGCTTCACGCTCTTCTAACCGTTCTTTAGTCCCTTCAATCACTTCTTTTTTCTGCTCTATCTGAGCTTTAAATTCTTTGATATGCTTTTCAGCCAATTGAATTTCTAGTTCCTGAAACTCTACTTCTTTCGCCAAAGAATTAAACTCTCTATTGTTGCGAACATTTTTTTGTTGTTCGTTGTATTTTTTGATCAAAACTTTTGCTTCCTCAATCAAATTTTTCTTTGATTTGATTTGATTATCAATGTCGTTGAGATTGTCCTCTAATTTTTGATGTCTGAGTTTAAAACCTTCAACTTCGTCTTCTAAATCACGCACTTCTAGAGGAAGTTCTCCACGGACATTTCGAATTTCATCCACTCTAGAATCAATAAGTTGCAGATTGTACAGCGCTCTGAGTTTTTCTTCAACGGTCAGCTCTTTCTTCTTGGCCATGTTTATTTATACTTTACAGGGTTTGTATTAATCTTTGATAAAAGGATTGCAAAATTAGGAATTTTTTTCCTAAGATAGGATACCAAAAGAGATTTTATATATTGCTCACTTTCATAATGGCCAATATCTAGAAGTAAAATCTGATCGTCAGCACTAAAGAAATCATGGTATTTTAAATCGGCACTTACAAAAGCATCTGCTCCTGCAGCCTTCGCTGCTGAGATTGCAAAACTTCCTGAACCGCCCAAAACAGCCACCTTTTTAATTTTTTTCATCAGAAATTTTGAGTGTTTAATGACTTCACAATTCATTCTTTCTTTAACGAATTCTATAAAGTCATTTTCGGCTTTGGCCGATTCAAAAGTCCCTAACATTCCCATCCCTATGTGCTGATTTTTATTTTCTAAAGTTGAAATTTCATGGGCAACTTCTTCATAGGGATGCTTGTCTTTAAGGGTTTTTAAAAGGACCCCTTCCAAATGTTTCTCGAAAATAATTTCAATTTTTGTTTCTTCCAAAGCTTTCAATTCATTTGGAGATCCAATCACTGGATTGGAATGCTCATTGCCTTTAAAAGTTCCAAGTCCGTTCGAGTTAAAACTACAGTTGTTATAATTCCCGACAGCTCCACCTCCTACTTCAAAAAGTGCCAAACGCAAGGCATCAGCTTGAGCAATTGGCACAAAGGTGCTTAATTTTTTTAGGGTTCCTTCTTGTGGGATTAAAATGGATTTATGTTTTAATTCTAAGGCTTCACAAATGGTCGCATTGACCCCCTCAAATGCATTGTCAAGCGCCGTATGAATGGCAAAAATACAGATGTCATTTTTAATGGCCTTTTGGACCACTTGCTCCACATAGGTTTTTCCCGTAATTGATTTTAATCCTTTGAATATGATGGGATGAAAACTGATGATTAAATTGCAGTCATTTGCAATGGCTTCGTCTACGACTTCAGGCAAAGTGTCTAATGTTACTAAAACCCCACTAACCTTGGTGTTTTTATCTCCTACCAATAAGCCCACATTGTCAAATTCTTCGGCATAAGCCAAAGGCGCCAATGTTTCCAACTGTTGAATGATCTCCTGAACTATCATAAGATTTTGTTTAACATCAAAGATAAAATAATTACTTTCGTGGTGATGAAGCTTTTAAGAAAAATATTAGTTCCACTCAATCCAGTCTATTTTCTATTCGTATGGCTTCGGAACAAGGCTTATGATTGGGCTCTTTTTGAATCTAAATCCTATGACTTTCCCATCATTTGTGTTGGAAATTTGTCTGTGGGGGGTACTGGTAAAACGCCTATGGTTGAATATTTAATCCGATTGCTTCAGTCCACCAAAACAGTGGCTGTTTTGAGTCGGGGTTATGGCCGTAAATCTCAGGGATTCGTACTTGCCGATTCCAATTCAAATAACAATACGCTAGGAGATGAGTCTTTCCAAATTACATCTAAATTTCCGAGTGTGACCGTAGCGGTCGATAACGATAGGCAACATGGGATTACTTGTTTGCAAGCCTTGGATCACCCCCCTAAAATTATTTTGCTTGACGATGCCTTTCAACACAGACGTGTACAGGCCGGATTTTCAGCTCTCTTAACGTCTTATGATGATTTGTATTGTGACGATATAGTTCTTCCTGCCGGGAATCTTAGGGAGCCGCGCTCTGGAGCGGAGCGTGCCCAGATTGTGGTGGTTACCAAATGTCCTCACAATTTGAGTAATGCTGAGAAAAAAGTTATACAAACTCGTTTAAAACTCAATTCTAATCAACAATTGTTTTTTAGTTCAATTGTTTACGACGACTTCATATATTCCGATCAAGAAAAAGAATCAATTCAAACGCTAAAAAATAAGAATTTTACCTTGGTTACGGGGATTGCCAATGCCACTCCAATGGTCGATTATTTAAAACATTCAGGATTTAAATTTAAGCATCTTTCGTTTCCTGACCATCACATTTTCTCTAAAAAAGAATTGGAATTAATCGCCTCAAAATCTTTTGTGTTGACCACAGAGAAAGACGCCTCACGGCTACAATCCTTAAAGCACAAGGCTTTATATTACCTGCCCATCACCGTTGAACTGGATGCCCCCGAAAAATTCGAAAATGAACTTCAAAATTTTATTAAAGAATTTGATTAGCTTAAGATTCGAATCAAGTCAATAATTCGAGAAGAGTAGCCTGTTTCATTGTCGTACCAGCCTATAATTTTAACCATCTTTCCCAAAACAGAGGTCATTTTTGCATCAAATACACAAGAGTGTGAATTTCCTATGACATCAATAGAAACAATGGGGTCTTCAGTATACTCAACGATCCCTTTAAAATTAGTTTCTGCAGCTTTTTTAAAAGCTTTGTTGATGGCTTCAACCGATGTATCTTTTTTTACATTGAAAGTAATGTCTGTCAATGATCCATTGATAACCGGTACACGGATGCCACAACCTCCAATGGTGTGCGCCAATTCAGGAAATATCTTTGTAAGCGCTTTGGCGGCTCCAGTAGTGGTCGGAACAATCGATTGTCCCGCCGCTCGCGCACGTCTCAAGTCTTTGTGGGGTTGATCGTGCAGGCTTTGATCGGTGGTGTAGGAATGCACGGTCGTAATATAGGCTTGTTCGATACCACACAATTCATTAACAATTGCCAACATCGGGGCTGCATTATTTGTGGTACAAGACGCATTGGATAAAATTTTATCAGTTTCGCAAATGGTGTTTTCATTTACACCCACTACAATGGTTTTGATGTTGCTTTCAAGAGGTGGAACTGTTAAAATTACTTTCTTAACGCCATTTTTTAAATGTTCTTTAAGTACCTCTTTTGTTATAAACTTCCCCGTAGCCTCAATGACGATATCGACTTGATGTAGGTCCCAATCAACAGCCGAAGGATGGTTTTTTGTCGAATGTTCAATTGAATTTTCATTGACAATAATTTTTGAACCGTCATCTGAAACCTCGGTTTCTAGTTTTCCATGGATGCTGTCGTATTTAAGAAGATGGGCTAAAGTTTTTGCATCGGCCAAATCATTGATGGCAACAACTTTAATATCCTCCTTTTCTTGCAATAACCGAAAGACGCGTCTTCCGATGCGACCGAAGCCATTGATGCCAATACGAATCATTTAATTTATGTGTTTTTGGGCTTTATAAGAAGACCGAACCAGGGCGCTGCTTTCAACGTGACGGAATCCAAGATCTAATCCAATGGATTCAAACTCCTTAAACTGATCCGGGGTGATAAACTGTTTGACAGGTAAATGTTTTTTACTGGGCTGTAAATACTGTCCGATGGTTACAACATCCACATTGGCATCTTTCAAATCGTGTAAAGTTTCAATGACTTCTTTACGAGTTTCTCCAAGGCCCAACATCAAACCTGTTTTGGTGCGGCGCTGACCGTTGTCTTTTAAATATTTTAGTACGCTAAGGCTTCGCTCATATTTTGCTTGGATGCGAACTTCTCTAGTGAGGCGTCTGACCGTTTCCATATTGTGTGAAACAACTTCAGGTGCGACATCAATGATGCGATCAATGTGTTTTTCAAGCCCTTGAAAATCGGGAATTAGGGTTTCAAGTGTGGTATTGGGATTCATACGGCGTACCGCTTTGACCGTTTCAGACCACATAATGCTCCCCATATCTTTTAAATCGTCTCTGTCAACACTGGTTAGGACCGCATGTTTAATACCCATTATTTTAATGGATCGCGCTACTTTTTCAGGCTCGTCCCAATCCACCGTTTCTGGTCGGCCTGTTTTTACACCACAAAAACCACAAGAGCGGGTACAAATGTTCCCAAGAATCATAAAAGTCGCAGTGCCTTCTCCCCAACACTCTCCCATATTTGGGCAGCTTCCAGAGGTGCAAATGGTATTCAATTTATATTTGTCTACCAAGCCTCTTAGCGCCGTGTATTTTTTACCAGTCGGTAATTTTACACGCAGCCATTTTGGTTTTGCTTGGCGTTTTTGCGGTTTGCTAAGTGGGGATGAAGCAGTGATGTCCTCAAGCTTGACAAGGCTGTCTACAGATGAAGCCTCTTGTGGTTTAACAAGTACAGCTTCATTTTTGATTCCTTCTAGTTTATTGAGCGTCTCTGAAGACATAGATCTATTTTTGAATTACAAAGATACAAAGTATTCCCTAAAAAAATCACAAAATACTGAGATACCAAATGTTAAATCCAACTAAAAATAAAATACCAAAAATAGACAGAATATGCATGATTTTGGAGGGTTGCCATGCCTTAGGAGTGTGCTTGCTGCACAACACAAGATAATTCATAATGGCATAAAAAGGCGCGGTTAGAAAAGATAAGATTGTGGCAATTTTTACCAAGCTTCCCATTTCGGAAAGAAAAAAGAAGAAAACAATTGCGGTTCCTAAAATCAATAAAATTAACCACGCACTGTATCCTTTTTCAATTTTTTTATCTAAAATGAGTTCCACCGTTTTATTCATGGCTCTTGGTGAGGCATCCAAGGTTGTAAGTGTGGTGCTAAACATGGTTGTAAATGCTGCGACTCCAATGATGGCAAAGCTCCAATCGCCTAAATTCTCAGTGTACATATCTATGAGTTGTAATGAGAATTCACCACCACTGTCGCTAAAGGATTTTCCACTGCCATACATCACAAGTCCCCCTAATAACAGAAAGCAAACACCTAAAATTATGGTGCTTACATAGCCAATATTGAAATCTAAAAGGGCCGATTTTTTTTCAAAAACATCAGTTGTCTTTTGTTTTTCTACGGCCCATAAAGAGTGCCAGATGGATACGTCTAATGGCGCTGGCATCCAGCCCATAAAGGCAATGAGAAAGATAACTTCATGATTTGAAGTTGGGAAAACTTGTGCCCACGGGAGTTCACTTCCACTATTGTTGAACGCAATCCCAACTGCTAAAAGGGTTGAAATGCTCAGTAGAATAATAATGATTTTCATCATTTTATCCAATAAATTGTACCTGCCCAGCAAGAGCAAAAGGAAACAAAAGCCTAAAATAATCACGGCCCAAAGTTCCAGGCTAAAGCTACTTCCAAAAAGTGAAAAGGCAATGCCAGCTGTCACAATCGTTACGGCTGTTTGAATGGTGAACATGGTGGCTAGTGTGAGAAGGGCATAAATTCTTAAAGCCCATTTCCCAAGCTTTTTGTAACCCTCAAGTAAGTTTTCACCAGTGGCGGCAGCATAGCGTGGGCCATATTGGAAAAATGGGTATTTAATAAGATTGATAAGCAAAACCGCCCACAACAATCCAAAGCCAAAATTTGAACCCGCTTTTGTAGACTGCACCAAATGTGACACTCCAATGGCTGCCCCAGCAAACAAGAGTCCAGGCCCTAATTTTTGTAAAAATTTTATCATTTTTTATGTTGAATAACAGCCGCCAAAAGCTTTTTGGCTCTCAGTAACTTCACTTTTACATTGTTGAGTGGAATGCCCGTTTTTTGAGAAATTTCAAGGTAGCTCAGTTCTTTGAAATAGCGCAATTGAATGATATCTTGGTGGTGTGGTTTTAATTTTTTAATGTCTTTTAGAAGTTGGGCCAGATTTTGTTCAGTGATTAGCCGGTCTTCTACTGATGGCGCATCGTCAACAATCCAATACACTCGTTTTTCGTCTTCTTCTGTTGTTTGATTTGTAAGGGTTGTTTTTTGCTTTCTTAGACTGTCTAAATGCGTGTTTTTTGCAATTGTAATCAACCAAGTTTTAAAATTAAATTCTGAATTAAATGAGTTGATTTTATCAAAAGCTTTAAAAAAGGTCTCAATAGTTATATCTTCTGCATCAATCTCATTATGCGTTCGTTTGAGCATAAATCCAAAGACATCGTTCCAAAATGTCTCTAGTAAAAAATTGAAAGCCATTCGATTATTTTCTTTGGCTTTTAAGATTGCTTCGTTAACTTTCAATACAGTAGTTTTGATTTAAGATGCTTATAAATATAGTAAAATGCGGAACAAGTTATATAAACGCGGTTTTCTTCGGCAGTTATTGTTGTGAATGATCACAATCTTTAAACTGCTCTGGGGTTTTGCCGCAAAAGCCACAGGGTTCATCCTCTGTGTTTAGCATGGGATTTTGACTTGCACATGTACCTGCAAATTCCCCGTCCTTTTTACCCCATATTTTAATGGAAATGCCTGCAACACCAAATCCCAAAAGTAAAAATGTTATTAAAAGTAGTTCCATAATCTGTTAAGGTTTATGCAAAGATACAATTAAAATAAAATAAAATTTTACCATCAGAATGTGACCCTTGAACATTATTAGTGTCAAATACATAAAAACTTAAAACGCATAACTATGAAACAATTTTTTGCAGAATTTTTTGGAACTTTTTGGCTTATTTTTGGGGGTTGTGGAAGCGCCGTTTTTGCAGCCGCATATCCAGATCTAGGTATCGGATTTATTGGAGTTGCTCTGGCATTTGGTTTGTCCTTTTTGAGCATGGCCTATGCAGTAGGTCATGTATCGGGGGCACATTTTAATCCCGCTGTTACTTTTGGCCTTATCGCTGCCGGGCGCTTTCATTCAAAGTATATTTTGAGTTATATATCAGCACAGGTTCTAGGATCTATTGCGGCAGCAGCAACACTTTTTTTAATTATGACAGGTAAATCTGATTTTGTGACGATTGGTGGCTTCGCCTCCAATGGCTATGATGCATTATCGCCTGGAGGTTACTATATCACTTCGGTTATCATTACAGAATTTGTTCTCACTTTTTTCTTTATGGTAATTATTTTGGGCAGTACTAGCGATTCTGCTCACAAAAAATTTGCACCTCTAGTGATTGGTTTGAGCCTTGTCCTTATTCATTTAATCAGTATTCCCATTTCTAATACCTCGGTTAATCCAGCCCGATCCACCGGCCAAGCTATTTTTGCTGGTGGGGATTATCTAGCGCAACTTTGGTTGTTTTGGTTGGTTCCAATTGCTGGGGCTGTTGCAGCAGGCTTGGTTTGTAAGTCCAGAAAAAGCTGTGAAATTTCCTGATTTTAACCCTCAAAATTTAAAAGGCATTAATCAGTGGACGTTGACTTCTGTTTCTAAAGCAATGCCAAAGATTGCTTTTATGGTGGTTTGAATCAATTTAGAAAGGGCTAAAATATCACGTCCAGAAGCCCCACCGTAATTGACCAAGACCAATGCTTGATGCTTGTGTACGCCGTAATTGCCAAAAGTTTTCCCTTTAAATCCAGCGGTTTCAATGAGCCAACCCGCAGGTATTTTAACTTCCATTTCTGAAACAGCATAGTTCGGCATATTGGGAAATTGCTTTAAGAGTGTTTCAAAACTTTCTTTTGAAACAACAGGGTTTTTAAAAAAGCTGCCGCTATTGCCCAGTTTTTTAGGGTCTGGTAATTTGGATTGTCGAATGGCAATAACTGCTTTTGAAACATCTTGAATTGTGGGCGCTAAAACACCCATTTGTTTCAATTCGGCAGTGATAGCGCCGTAAGCGGTTTTCAGTTTGTGATCAACGTTGGTCAGCTCAAAAGTCACCGCAGTAATAATATACTGTCCTTTGAATTCCGATTTAAACACAGAATTTCTATATCCAAATTTACAATCTTCCTTTGAAAATATTTCGACTTCAAGTGTTTGTAAATTGATTGCTTCACAACTGACAAAACTGTCTTTTAATTCCACCCCATAGGCCCCAATGTTTTGGATGGGTGCTGTACCAATGTTTCCTGGAATTAGTGATAAATTTTCTAATCCTCCCAAATTTCGCTTTAAGGTCCACATCACAAAGTCGTGCCAGTTTTCTCCTGCAGCCACCTTAATTTGTGTTGTTGAGTCGTTCTCTTCGCAAATTTTAATGCCTTTTAAGTTGATGTGTAATACCAATTCTTCTACATTTTTTGTCAGTAGAATGTTGCTGCCCCCACCCAAAACCAATAATTTTGAGGGATTTGCCTTGAGTATACTTTTTAAATCCTCAAGTGACTCAACTGAAGCAAATGCTTGGGCACTGACATCTATGCCGAAGGTATTATAGGGCTTTAAAGAAACATGCTTTTTAATCATTCCAAATTTTTGTAAACTTTCAACCCTTGCTTCAGAATATTAACAGATTTAATTAGATCCTCTTTTTTTAGTACGTACGCAATTCGCAACTGATTTTTACCAAGGCCAGGGGTGGCATAAAACCCTGCAGCAGGCGCCACCATGATGGTTTCATTTTTAACTCTAAATGCTTCTAAAAGCCATTGCGCAAAGGCATCGGCGTTAGAAATGGGAAGTTCGACAATACAGTAAAATGCCCCTTTCGGCTTTGCTACTTTTAACCCTGTAATTTTTTGGAGTTCTTGAATTAAGATATTTCGACGCTCCATATATTCTTCAATGACTTCATCAAAATAGGAATCGGGGGTGTCTAGTGCAGCTTCGCTGGCAATTTGTGCATAGGTAGGCGGGGAGAGGCGTGCTTGAGCAAATTTTAATGCTGTTTCATGGACTTGTTTGTTTTTGGTCACCAAACATCCAATGCGTGCGCCGCACATGCTGTAGCGTTTAGAAACAGAGTCAATCATTATGGCATGTGCATCCAGTCCTTCAATTGTCATGATAGAATGGTGTTCTTCACCATCGTAAGTAAATTCTCTATAAACTTCATCGGCAATAAGAAATAAATCGTGTTTTTTTACTAACTCGACAAGTTGAGAAATTTCTGCTTTACTGTAAAGATAGCCTGTAGGGTTACCCGGGTTGCAAATAAGAATCGCTTTTGTCTTAGGGGTAATTAAGGCTTCAAAATCTTTAATTGGTGGCAGTGCAAAATTATTATCAATTTCAGAAACAACAGGGACAACATTCACCCCTTGAGCGACAGAAAACCCATTGTAATTCGCGTAAAATGGCTCTGGTATGATTATTTCATCACTCGGGTCCATGATGCTTCCAATGGTGAAAAGAAGCGCCTCGCTACCGCCTGTAGTCACAAGGATGTTATCTGCCTCAACTGCGATATGGTGTTTTTTATAATAGTGCGCTAACTTATTTCGGTAGGCCTCAGACCCCTCAGAGCGGCTGTAAGCCAAAACATTGAGCGTGTTATTTTTAACAGCATTAAGGGCTAATTCCGGCGTTTGAATGTCAGGCTGGCCAATATTTAAATGGTAAACATGTACACCTTCAGATTTTGCTTGTTCTGAATAGGGCACTAGTTTTCGAATGGGTGAGGCGGGCATTTGAATCCCTTTATTTGATATTTTTGGCATCTGAAATTCTATCGAGGTTCAAAGTACAAATTTATTTTAAAGTTCGTTTACAATAAAATAGATTTCCAATTAATTGTCATTTATAAATAAAAAAACACCTAAGAATAGGTGTTTTTTTGTTTAAATATCTTAGTATTATTTACTTTTCCACGACACTTTTTGTGGTCGGTTTTAAAACATTTGTTTTGCTGGGGTCAATCACATTTCCTTTAATTTTAAGGGCCACTGTTGGGGTATCTGCATTGGAAGTTACCGTAATAGTTTTTCGGATAGGGTTGACTCTTTTGGTATCGTATTTAACCTGAATTTCACCATCTTCACCAGGAAGAATTGGCGCTTCGGGTTTTTTTGGAACAGTACAACCACAGCTAGACTTAACAGCACTGACGACTAGAGGTGCATTGCCAGTATTTTTAAATTTAAAAACACGAATACCATCGGCACCTTTTTCAATAGTCCCATAATCGATAACTGTAGTTTCAAATTCAATTTTGGCCATTTTTTCTTGAGATGAAAGCGTCATTGTAAAGAAACCGATAAGTAAAATTGCATATATTTTTTTCATGCTTTTAATTGTTTGTTGATTTGTAAATTTAAAGAATTTTTATTCAATCAAAAAATCTGTCTTTATAATTGTAGTTTTTTTAATTTTAAAGCACGTAAAATATAAGTACTTTTGTCTACTTTAACACAAAAATCATTCCAATTGTATGAGCATTCCATCTAAATACGATTCAGCTACAGTTGAGCAAAAATGGTATGACTATTGGATGAAGCATAATTTTTTTCATTCAACGCCGGATGAAAGGACGCCCTACACTATTGTCATCCCCCCGCCAAATGTCACTGGTATTTTACACATGGGCCACATGCTTAATAATACCATACAAGACGTTCTCATAAGGCGTGCACGGTTGCAAGGTAAAAACGCGTGTTGGGTACCGGGCACGGACCATGCTTCCATAGCAACTGAGGCCAAAGTGGCTGCAAAGCTCATGGAAAAAGGGATTGATAAAAACGATTTGAGCCGTGAGGAATTTTTGACACATGCTTGGGAATGGACTCACGAATATGGTGGTGTTATTCTAAATCAACTCAAAAAGTTGGGTTGTTCTTGTGATTGGGAGCGCACCAAATTCACGCTAGACAAGAATATGAGCGAATCCGTTATTTCTGTTTTTATAGATCTTTATAACAAAGGTTTAATTTATAGAGGATTCAGAATGGTTAATTGGGATCCAAAAGCACAAACGACCTTGTCAGACGAAGAGGTGATTTACGAAGAGCGACAAGGCAATTTATACCATGTAACATACGCAATTCAAGGCAGCGATGAGCAACTTACCATTGCCACCACGCGTCCCGAAACGATTTTAGGAGATTCTGCTATTTGTATCAACCCTAACGATGATCGATACGGGCATTTAAAAGGGAAAAATGCAATTGTTCCTGTTTGTAACAGAGTTGTTCCAATTATTGAAGATGAATATGTCGATATAGAATTTGGTACAGGATGTTTAAAGGTAACCCCTGCCCACGACGAGAATGATAAAATATTGGGGGATAAGCATGGCTTAGAAGTCATTGATATTTTTAACCCAGATGCCACGCTTAATAGTTACGGATTGCATTATGAAGGAAAAGACCGTTTTGTAGTGCGTAAAGAAATTTCAAAAGAATTAAAAGCCAAAGGCTGTCTGGTCAAAACAGAATCTCATTTGCACAAGGTGGGAACCTCTGAGCGTACCAAAGTGGTGATTGAGCCGCGGCTTTCTGACCAGTGGTTTTTGAAAATGGAAGGCTTGGCAAAACCTGCTATTGAAGCCGTTTTAGACACTGAAACCGTTAAATTATTTCCTAAAAAATTCAATAACACCTACCGCCATTGGATGGAGAACATTCGGGATTGGAATATTTCAAGACAGTTGTATTGGGGGCAACAAATACCTGCCTATTATTTCGGGGACGGAAAGGACGACTTCGTAGTAGCAGATTCCAAAGAAGCTGCGCTTGAACTGGTGCATAAAAAAACTCAAAATACCAACTTAAAAATTGAAAATTTAAGACAAGATTCCGATGTTTTAGACACTTGGTTTTCATCTTGGCTTTGGCCGATTTCTGTCTTTGATGGTATAAGAAATCCCAACAATGAAGAGATCAATTATTATTACCCAACCAATGATTTGGTTACTGGACCAGATATTTTGTTTTTCTGGGTGGCCAGAATGATTGTTGCTGGTTTTGAATTTAGAGATGCAAAACCGTTTCAAAATGTTTATTTGACGGGATTGGTTCGAGATAAGCAGCGTCGAAAAATGAGTAAATCTTTGGGTAATTCTCCAGATGCTTTAAAATTAATCGAGGATTTTGGAGCTGATGGGGTGCGGGTAGGGCTCTTATTGAGTTCTGCTGCAGGCAATGATTTATTATTTGATGAAGCGCTCTGTCAACAAGGAAAAGCATTTGGAAATAAAATTTGGAATGCTTTNCGACTTATTGATGGTTGGGAAATTGCTGAAATAGATCAACCNGAACATGCGGCCATTGCATTGGAATGGTACGCCTCTAAATTTCAAAAAGTNTTATCTGAAATTGAAGACNATTTTAGTAAATACCGTTTGAGTGATGCTTTGATGGCCATCTATAAGCTTGTATGGGATGATTTTTGTTCTTGGCTGCTCGAAATGATCAAGCCCGATTATGGGGCACCTATCGATCAAAAAACACATGCTACCGTTGTACACTTGTTGGAAGAAAATTTGAAAATTTTACATCCTTTTATGCCATTTTTGACAGAAGAAATATGGCAATTCTTAAAAACTCGCACCCCAGATCAAGCGCTTATTGTTTCTAGTTGGCCTGCATCCGCATCTTGCGATACTGCATTGTTGGAAGAATTTCATTTTGCTTCGGAGGTGATTTCTGGCATCCGAAATTTACGTAAACAAAAACAAATTCCATTCAAAACAACAGTTGAACTTCATGTGATCAATAAGGCCTCAAGTACTCAAAAATTTGATGGTTTAATTTCTAAGCTCGGCAATATTTCTAAAATTAATTATACAGATAGTTCCGTTGAAAAAGCATTTTCGTTTCGTGTACAGTCCAATGAGTACTTTCTAGTCGCTGATGTAACCATTGATTTAGAGGCTGAGGTTGCCAAAATCAAAGAAGAATTGAACTATACCAAAGGATTTTTAAAATCTGTCCAGAAAAAACTTTCTAATGCGCGTTTTGTATCGAATGCTCCCGAGCAAGTGGTGACTAGTGAAAAGAAAAAAGAAGCCGATGCCTTGGCAAAGATTCAAACCTTAGAATCAAGCTTGAAAAATCTGTCCTGAGTTTAGGTTCTGTAAAGCAAATATTTTTTTGCCAAATCTATATAACGTCTTTTGGCTTCGTCCTCAGAAATATTTTCAACCTGAAAAAGTGCATTTGTTTTAAATGCGTTTATGATGGCTTTACTGCTGCCTGGTCGGCTGTAATCATTTGTGGCTTTTTTGTAGTAAGCATAAAGTTTTAACAAGGTGTCCGCAGGAAATGGTTCCTTGTGATCGTTGATGCTTTTAACAGCCATATCGAATTCACTATCTAAGTTACTTTGCTCCATTTAAAGTTTTGCAATGACTGTCTCACCACCTCTAACTTTTTGATTGAGTTTAACATCGAGTTTGGTATCCAAAGGTAAAAATAAATCTACTCTTGAACCAAATTTTATAAAACCAGCGTCACTTCCCTGAATTACATTTTGATCTTTTTTAGCATAATTAACGATGCGTCTAGCCAGGGCTCCAGCAATTTGACGGTAAAGCACTTTACCGAATTTAGGATTTTCAACAACCACGGTTGTACGCTCATTAAGTTCACTTGATTTCGGATGCCATGCCACTAAATATTTTCCAGGGTGGTACTTGCTAAATAGCACCTTACCCCCAATAGGATAGCGTGTTACATGTACATTGATTGGTGACATGAAAACACTTACTTGTAAACGTTTATCCTTAAAATATTCAGGCTCTTGTACTTCTTCAATTACAACAACTTTGCCGTCTACAGACGATATGACATGTGCATCGTCTGGTTGGGTGTTGCGTTTGGGATTTCTGAAAAATTGTAAAATTAAAATAAAAACAAGGAGTAATCCAATTTGCAGTGTTTTGACCAGCCATGGAATACCAATGAAATCCATCACTAAGAATAAACTTCCAACAATGATTAGAGTTATAAAAATAATGGTCTGTCCTTCTTTATGAAACATAATTTAATAGTCTTAAAAATAAATAAATAAAAGGGGCCACAAATATGGCACTGTCCAAACGGTCTAACAATCCACCGTGGCCAGGCATTAATGTCCCGCTGTCTTTAACGCCAGCTTGGCGTTTGTATTTGGATTCTATCAAATCGCCAATGGTTCCAAACACACTCACAAGAACACTTAAAACGAGCCAGCTTGTGAATTGTAATTCATTAGTGAATTTAAAAATAAAAAAACTTCCTATGGCCGAAAAAAATACCCCACCTAAAAATCCTTCCACTGTTTTTTTTGGAGACACACTTTCAAATAATTTTTGCCTTCCATAATTAGAGCCCACAAAGTACGCAAAGCTGTCATTGATCCAAATTAGGACAAACATTCCAATAATAATATTTGGATTATAGGTCCCAAAATTAAAAGCAATTAATGCCAAGAAAACAATGCCACCGCTAATATAGAATGTAGTATTGATGTATCGGTTGGTGAGCAGTTTTGGCAGACTTTTAGAAGAGAAAAGATCGCGGGTTAAAAACAACAAAACAAAAATACTAATAACATGAAGTATTTGAGAGGCTTCGTTAATCCCAAAAGCACTATCAATCAGTACATCCATAAACCCAAATGCAAATATAAGTGCTGTGAAAATGACATAAGAAGGCCTATTTTTTTGACCTATAAGTTTGTTGAATTCATATAGACAAAGAAACCCAAAAACCAATAAGAGGGTCAAAAATGTAAATTTGTTTTGTGCCGCAAAAACCAAAAGTATTGCGAACAAGGTTCCTGAAATGGCTCTTTTTGTTAATTTTTCCAAAGCGTGGTTATAAATCTTCTAGCAAGAGCAGGTATAAGTTTTTTGTACTACTTCCATAGTTCATAAAATTGGCTTCATCATCAATTTTAAAATGTTTAATGGTTGTAATGTTTGAGGGGATTTTTTTCTTATTCTTGACTTTAATTCCTTGAAGCCCTTGCCCAATGGTTTGTACAATTTGGCTTGTACTTGCAAAGACAATGAAGTTCTTTGGTAATTCTTTTAGTTTTTTTTCTGCAATTTGGTTGGAAGAAATAAGCAAAGAACCATCGTTGGCAATTAAGTATTCACAAGTTGTAAATAGAAAGTAGCCATCGTTTATATTTTTTGTTGTTTGCCATTCAAAATTCTTAAACTTCTGTTTGAGTTTGGAGTTTAAAATCAATGCTGTTTTGTCCTTCCAATTATTTTCTTCTAATATTTTTTCTAAAAATTCTTGCGCTTCTTCAAGCGACTCTGAATAAAGAAATTTTCCGCCATTTTGATTAAAATTAACCGTGAAGAGTTCGTCAACTGGGAGCTCTTTTTTGGGTAGATATTTATCGCGCTCTTCTTCTTCTGGAATCTTTTTTTCCTCTTTAGATTTGGCGCTAAATATTTTCCGAAATAGATTCATTTAGAAGAGTGAGGTTTTAAAAGAGCTCAATAAACCAAAGATAAAAAATTAAACAAAAAGAAGTTTAAATTAGTTTAAAATTATGCTATTCTTCTTCTTCTGTTTTTTCTACCTCAGCTTCAACTTTAGAAGTTTCGTAGGGGCGTTTTCCAAAAATAGTTTCCAGATTATCTTTGAAAATGACTTCCTCCTTTAGGAGCACCTCCGCAAGTTCAATAAGTTTGTCCTTGTTTTCATTTAATAATGCTATAGCACGTTGGTATTGCGCTTCAACTATATCAGATATTTCTTTATCTATAAGCTCGGCTGTTTGCTCGCTGTATGGTTTTGTAAAGCCATATTCATTTTGCCCAGAAGAGTCGTAATAAGTTAGGTTTCCAATTTTATCACTTAAACCATAAACAGTGACCATGGCTCTGGCTTGTTTGGTCACTTTTTCTAAGTCACTCAATGCACCGGTTGATATTTTATTAAAAATAACTTTTTCGGCGGCCCTACCTCCCAAGGCTGCACACATTTCATCCAGCATTTGTTCTGGCCTAACGATCAAGCGTTCTTCGGGTAAGTACCAAGCTGCTCCCAACGAACGTCCTCGGGGCACAATAGTTACTTTAACTAAGGGTGCGGCATGTTCTAACATCCAGCTTACAGTGGCATGCCCCGCTTCATGGTAAGCAACTGCTTTTTTCTCATCTGGAGTGATGATTTTATTCTTTTTCTCAAGGCCACCGATGATACGGTCTACTGCATCTAAAAAGTCTTGTTTTTCAACTGCTTTCTTTCCATTTCTGGCGGCAATTAGGGCTGCTTCATTACATACATTTGCAATGTCTGCACCCGAGAATCCTGGAGTTTGCTTGGATAGAAAATCAGTATCTAGGTTCTTGGATTTTTTCAAGGGTTTTAGATGCACCTCAAATATTTCTCTGCGTTCGCGGATGTCTGGTAAGTCTACATATATTTGACGGTCAAATCGACCGGCACGCATCAGTGCTTTGTCCAGAACATCGGCGCGGTTGGTGGCCGCAAGTACAATCACATTGGTGTTCGACCCAAAACCATCCATTTCTGTTAAGAGTTGATTCAATGTGTTTTCCCGTTCATCATTTGAACCTGAAAAATTACTTTTACCTCTGGCGCGACCAATAGCATCGATTTCATCAATAAAAATAATAGCAGGTGATTTGTCTTTAGCTTGCTTGAACAAATCCCGAACTCTGGAGGCACCAAC
>PAQB01000016.1 GCA_002709185.1 Flavobacteriaceae bacterium | reverse complement strand
ACAGACTCTGGCTTACTTGGACTTTTAAATGCTTTTACAGGAGGTGCTTTTGCTAAAGCTTCTGTTTTTGCACTTGGGATCATGCCTTATATTTCTGCTTCTATTGTAGTTCAATTGATGGGAATTGCGATTCCTTACCTTCAAAAACTTCAAAAGGAAGGCGCAAGCGGACAAAAGAAAATAACTCAAATCACACGATGGTTAACCATCGGTATATGTTTGGTTCAGGCGCCAGCCTACTTAGCAAGTTTACCCGCTCTAATGGGCGGAACTCAAGCTTTTACCCTAGGTCAAAGTGGTGTGTTTTATTTCTCTTCTGTAATCATTTTAGTAACCGGATGTATTTTTGCCATGTGGTTGGGTGAAAAAATCACAGACAAAGGCGTTGGAAATGGAATTTCATTACTTATTATGGTCGGTATTATTGCGACCATGCCATTGTCTTTTGCACAAGAATTTGATTCTGCTGTAAATCAATCTCAAGGGGGGCTTATCAAAATTTTAATAGAAATTGTCATATGGTTTGTAATTATCTTAGCATCTGTATTGTTGGTTATGGCCGTAAGGAGAATCGCAGTACAATACGCAAGACGAACCGCTTCTGGAAGTTATGAGAAAAACATTATGGGATCAAGACAATACATTCCATTAAAACTGAATGCTTCAGGTGTAATGCCTATCATTTTTGCACAAGCGATCATGTTTGTCCCCGGACTCATTGGAGGCTTAGAAATTTTAAAAGACTCCACTGTTGGTCAATGGTTGGTTGCCAATTTTGGTGGTAACAGTATGTTTGGATTGTGGTACAATATTGTCTTTGGATTGCTAATTATAGTATTCACATACTTTTATACAGCCATTACAGTCCCTACCAATAAAATGGCAGACGATCTCAAACGTAGTGGTGGTTTTATCCCTGGGATACGTCCTGGGACTGAAACTTCTGAATATCTAGACAAAATTATGTCTCAAATTACATTACCAGGTTCAATCTTTTTGGCACTGATTGCGGTTTTCCCAGCAATCATTGTTCAGATTATGGACATTCAAATGGGGTGGGCATTATTTTTTGGTGGTACTTCATTATTAATTATGGTGGGCGTTGCAATAGACACCATGCAACAAATCAATTCCTATCTATTAAACAAACATTATGATGGTCTTATGAAGACTGGTAAAAACAGAAAATTAGCTTAAACTATGGCAAAACAACCGGCAATAGAACAAGATGGAACTATAATTGAAGCACTCTCAAATGCGATGTTTCGAGTGGAGTTAGAAAATGGTCACATTGTAACGGCCCATATTTCTGGTAAAATGCGTATGCATTATATCAAACTTTTGCCAGGTGACAAAGTGAAATTAGAAATGAGTCCTTACGATTTATCGAAGGCAAGAATAACGTATAGATACTAAAAAGTAACTAAGATGAAAGTAAGAGCATCCATTAAAAAAAGAAGTACTGATTGTAAAATCGTACGAAGAAAAGGTAGACTTTATGTCATTAACAAAAAGAATCCTAGATTCAAACAAAGACAAGGATAATTATGGCTAGAATTGCAGGGGTAGACATCCCAAAACAAAAAAGAGGCGTCATTTCACTGACTTACATCTATGGAATTGGACGCAGTCGTGCAAAAGAAATTTTAGCGGCGGCAAAGGTGGACGAAAGTACAAAAGTGTCCGATTGGACCGATGCGGAAATTGGAAATATTCGTACTGCAGTAGGCAGTTACACCATTGAAGGAGAGCTTCGTTCAGAAACACAACTAAACATCAAGCGATTGATGGATATAGGCTGTTACAGAGGTATCCGTCACCGTTCTGGATTGCCACTTCGTGGGCAACGTACCAAAAATAACTCCAGAACAAGAAAAGGAAAACGAAAAACAGTTGCTAACAAGAAAAAAGTAACTAAATAATAATTGGTCATATGGCAAAGTCAAGTACTAAAAAAAGAAAAGTTATTGTAGACTCAATAGGAGAAGCTCATATTACAGCTTCTTTCAACAATATCATTATTTCTTTAACCAATAAAAAAGGAGATGTGATATCATGGTCTTCTGCTGGAAAAATGGGTTTCAGAGGTTCTAAGAAGAACACTCCTTACGCGGCTCAACTGGCGGCTGAAGATGCGGTTGAAACGGCCAAAGAAGCCGGATTAAGAAAAGTAAAAGTTTATGTGAAAGGCCCCGGTAATGGAAGAGAATCTGCCATCCGAAGCATTCACAATGGCGGCATTGAAGTTACAGAGATTATTGATGTAACTCCAACGCCACACAATGGGTGTAGACCTCCCAAAAGACGAAGAGTTTAACAACAATAATTAAAAGTATAATAGAGAGACCTAAACCATTGGCGAAGGATAAGATTAAGACCTTAATTCTCAATGACTCTCAAAAAAACATAAAAAATGGCAAGATATACTGGTCCTAAAACAAAAATCGCTAGAAAATTTGGCGAGCCTATATTTGGAGAAGATAAGTCTTTTGAAAAAAGAAACTATCCTCCAGGGCAACATGGCAACAACCGTCGCCGTGGTAAAAAATCTGAATATGCAATCCAACTCATGGAAAAGCAAAAAGCCAAGTATACCTATGGTATTCTTGAGCGTCAATTTAGAAACTTATTCAAGAAAGCAACTGCTGCTGATGGTATCACCGGTGAGGTTTTACTCCAACTTTGTGAATCACGTTTAGACAACGTAGTTTACAGAATGGGACTTTCTCCATCGCGAAGTGGCGCCAGACAATTGGTTTCACACCGTCACATTACTGTCAATGGCAAATTAACCAACATTCCGTCTTATTCTGTTAAAGCAGGTGACGTTGTAGCAGTACGTGAAAAATCAAAATCTTTAGAAGCCATCAATGCCTCTTTAGCAAATTCATCTGCTATTTATGAGTGGATAACTTTTAATAACGACACAAAGTCTGGAACCTTTGTATCAGTCCCTGCAAGAATTCAGATTCCAGAAAAAATAAATGAGCAATTCATTGTTGAATTATACTCTAAATAACTAACTGAAACAAAAAGTAATATGGCAATTTTAAATTTTCAGAAGCCCGATAAAGTCATCATGATAGATTCTACCGATTATGACGGTAAATTCGAATTCAGACCCCTAGAACCAGGTTAC
Source organism: Flavobacteriaceae bacterium (assembly GCA_002709185.1). Next base: position 30,597 of record PAQB01000016.1, on the reverse strand, counting down.
GGTTTAACCGTTGGTAATGCACTAAGAAGAGTGTTATTGTCCTCTTTAGAAGGATTTGCAATTACTTCTGTTCGAATTGAAGGTGTAGAACACGAATTTTCTACCATTACAGGAGTCGTCGAAGACGTTACAGAAATTATTTTAAATTTAAAACAAATTCGATTCAAGCGTCAAATTGAAGAAATTGACAACGAATCTGTTTCTATTTCTATCTCTGGACAAGACAAAATCACTGCTGGGGACTTTCAAAAGTTCATCTCAGGATTCCAAATTCTAAATACGGACCTTGTCATATGTAACCTAGACCCAAAAGTGGACGTTTCAATGGAAATTACCATTGAAAAAGGAAGAGGTTATGTACCAGCTGAGGAAAACAAAAAAGCCTCTGCAGCCCTTGGAACCATTTTCACAGACTCTATTTATACGCCCATAAAAAACGTAAAATACAGTGTTGAGAATTTCCGTGTTGAACAAAAAACTGATTATGAAAAGCTTATTTTTGAAATCATTACAGATGGCTCTGTAAATCCACAAGACGCCCTGACTCAGGCGGCTAAAATCCTCATTCACCACTTTATGTTATTTTCTGATGAGCGTATCACTCTAGAAGCAGATGAAATTGCGCAAACAGAAACCTATGATGAGGAATCTTTGCACATGCGACAGTTATTGAAAACAAAACTCATAGACATGGACCTTTCCGTTCGCGCTTTGAATTGTTTGAAAGCAGCGGAGGTAGATACCCTAGGTGATCTAGTGTCCTTTAATAAAAATGATTTGATGAAGTTTAGAAACTTTGGGAAAAAATCGCTCACTGAGCTAGAAGAATTAGTAAACATTAAAGGTCTTAGCTTTGGAATGGACCTCAGCAAATACAAATTAGACAAAGAGTAACACGTCATATTTTGCGCCCCTTTTTTGGGTCGAAGCAAGATGATGGTTAATAACAAATACAATGAGACACGGAAAGAAAACCAACCATTTAGGAAGAAAAACCGCGCATCGCAAATCGATGTTGGCAAACATGGCTTGCTCTCTAATTGAGCATAAGCGCATCAACACCACCGTTGCGAAAGCCAAAGCCTTAAAGCAATTTATTGAGCCGCTTGTAACAAAATCCAAACAAGATAGTACACACAACCGTCGTATTGTTTTCAGTCGATTGCGTCAAAAAGAGGCCGTTGCAATGCTTTTTAGAGATGTAGCTGTAAAAGTGGGCGACCGCCCCGGTGGTTATACAAGAATCATTAAATTGGGAAATCGCCTTGGCGATAACGCCGATATGGCCATGATCGAATTAGTTGATTACAACGAAATTTACAATGCCGATAAGCCTAAAAAGAAAACAACAAGAAGAAGCCGACGCGGTGGCAAACCTAAAGCGGCTGCTGTTACTCCAGCAGTTTCAGAAGAAGAGGAATAAATGTTAATAATCATTTGAAATAATAAGGATAAACTTTTTTAGTTTATCCTTTTTTTTGTGCAATTTTGTTTAACTCATAACCTTCCAATAATTATGAAATATAAATCAAGAAAAAAAGCCATTCTTCTGCTCGCTGATGGTACCATGTTTTATGGTAAAGCAATTGGAAAAGAAGGCACTGCTTTTGGAGAAGTTTGCTTCAACACGGGAATGACGGGCTATCAAGAAATTTTCACGGATCCCTCTTATTTTGGTCAATTAATGGTCACTGCAAATGTTCATATTGGTAACTATGGCGTTAATGCTTCTGAAGTAGAATCAGATAGCATTAAGATTGCAGGCTTAATTTGTAAAAACTTTAGTTATGACTACTCGCGTATCGATTCAAATGGCAGTCTCTTAGATTTTTTTGAGGCCAATGATCTTTTCGCTATTTCTGATGTAGATACAAGAGCTCTGGTCAGTTACATTCGCGAAAATGGCGCTATGAATGCCGTGATATCTACTGAGATCGATAATATAGAGGGATTAAAACAACAGCTTTCGGAAGTGCCCAACATGGAAGGATTAGAATTGGCTTCTAAAGTTTCAACCAAGGAGCCTTACTATTTTGGGGATGAAAATGCAAGCTATAAAATTGCAGCTTTGGACATTGGAATTAAGAAAAATATCTTGAGAAATTTTGCAAAACGTGACGCCTATATAAAAGTATTCCCTTTTGATGCTACTTTTGAAGATTTAAGCGCCTGGAATCCCGATGGCTATTTTCTTTCCAACGGACCTGGAGATCCAGAACCGCTCGTAGCAGCACAAGCACTTGCCAAAACCGTTATTGAAAAAAATTTACCGCTTTTTGGAATATGTTTAGGGCACCAAGTCATTGCTTTGGCAAATGGAGTTTCAACCTACAAAATGCACAATGGCCATCGTGGCATCAACCACCCGATTAAGAATTTAAAAACTGGCAAAGGGGAAATCACCTCACAAAATCATGGATTTGCGGTTCAAAAAGAGGAGGCAGAGTCCCATCCCGATTTAGAAATTACCCATTTACACCTCAATGATAATACCGTTGCAGGCTTGGCCATGAAAAATAAAAAATGTTTTTCGGTTCAGTACCATCCTGAGGCGAGTCCTGGACCTCATGACTCGTCCTATCTCTTTGATGAGTTTATCGCCCTTTTGAAATAAAACCGGATTTTAATCCCATTTTCTTCTTGAATCTAAAACTAAAACTTTGTAGTTAATAACGAGCATTTCACAATTTAATAACGTGTTATAAGGTTTCATTTTTGTATTTTTACGGCCGTTAATCAATCAAAATATATTTCATGAGTACCATTGCAAAAATTCACGCCAGACAAATTTTAGATTCAAGAGGAAACCCCACTGTGGAAGTAGATGTTACTACCGACAATGGTTTTTTTGGACGCGCTGCAGTCCCCTCAGGCGCTTCTACTGGAGAACATGAAGCCGTTGAGCTTCGAGACGGCGGTGCTACTTACATGGGTAAGGGGGTTTCTCAAGCGGTTAAGAATGTCAATACTTTTCTTGCCGATGCTCTGCAAGGCCTTTCTGTTTATGAACAAGAGCTCATTGATAAAACCATGATTGATCTAGACGGTACCCCCAACAAATCAAAACTTGGTGCTAATGCTATTTTAGGCGTGTCTCTAGCAGTAGCCAAAGCTGCTGCTGCTGCTTCTAAAACCTCACTTTACCAATATATCGGAGGAGAAAACGCCAAAACACTTCCTGTACCCATGATGAATATTATCAATGGCGGATCGCACAGTGATGCACCCATTGCCTTTCAGGAATTTATGGTCATGCCTGTGAAAGCGAAAAACTTTACCCATGCCATGCAAATGGGCACTGAAATTTTTCACAATCTCAAAAAAGTTTTACACGGCAGAAACTTAAGTACTGCTGTTGGAGATGAGGGTGGTTTTGCACCCACACTTGATGGAACAGAAGATGCACTTGATACCATTGCAATAGCCGTAAAAAATGCTGGATATTCTTTAGGTGATGAGGTAATGATTGCTTTAGATTGTGCTTCTGCAGAATTTTATGTGAATGGCAAATACGATTATTCCAAATTTGAAGGGCCGTCAGGAAAAGTACGAACCAGTCAAGAGCAAGCAGATTATTTAGCCGAACTGGCTGAAAAGTATCCTATTATTTCTATTGAAGATGGTATGGATGAAAACGACTGGGATGGCTGGAAATATTTGACAGAAAAGATTGGAGATAAAGTTCAACTTGTAGGGGATGATTTATTTGTGACCAATGTAGAGCGGCTCTCAAAAGGCATCAAAAACAACATTGCCAATTCAATTTTAGTTAAAGTCAATCAAATAGGGACTTTGACAGAAACAATTGCGGCTGTTAATATGGCCCATGAAGCGGGTTATACTTCGGTGATGTCACATCGCTCTGGAGAAACAGAAGACAATACCATTGCAGATTTAGCCGTCGCTTTAAGCACTGGACAAATCAAAACAGGTTCAGCTTCTAGAAGTGACCGTATGGCCAAATACAACCAATTGCTGCGCATTGAGGAAGCTTTGAAGGGNGAGGCCTATTATCCTCAAAACAATGCTTTTAAGATAAATTAAACGCCNNTAAGAANTCCTTTTTTATAATAGNGTCATGNNAACATGGTACTNTTTTTTATTTCACAACGGCAATAAACTGGTTTTCTAATTGATAAAACCAAGGCATTTTACTACATTTGTATTCTTAAATCTACATCAAGTTATTAGATCAAATGTCAGAAAAAGCATCTTTAAAAATCAATGGTGAAACTTTCGACTTTCCTTTTGTCCAAGGAACGGAACAAGAAAAAGCAATCAATATAAGCAGTCTTAGAGCGGCTACCGGTGGCGTGATTACCATTGACCCAGGGTTTAAAAATACGGGCTCATGCCAGAGTGGTATCACCTTTTTAGATGGAGAAAAAGGAATTTTAAGATACCGTGGCTATTCAATCGAAGAATTGGCTGAAAAGGCCGATTTTTTAGAGGTGGCCTTTCTACTTATTTTTGGTGAGCTTCCAACTTTAGAAGAACTGAATAAGTTTCATGAAGATATCAAAGAAAGTTCTATTGTTGACGACGATATTCGTAAAATTTTAGATGCTTTTCCAAAAGCGGCCCACCCAATGGGCATTCTATCTTCTTTAACAAGTGCCTTAACCGCTTTTAACCCCTCCAAGGATCAAATTAATAACATTAATTATGAGCGAAGCAAACAGGCTTTGTACGATAACATTGTAAAGGTTTTGGGTAAAATTCCCGTTTTGGTGACATGGACCTACAGAAAAAAACATGGATTGCCATTAGAATACGGAGATAATAATCTAGGCTACGTTGAAAACATCTTAAAAATGATGTTTAAGAAACCAAATAAAGACTATGTTGAAAACCCTATTGTTGTAAAAGCCTTGAACAAACTTCTTATTTTACATGCAGATCATGAGCAAAATTGTTCAACCTCTACAGTTCGTATTGTTGGTTCTTCACATGCAGGCCTCTTTGCTTCTATATCGTCAGGTATCTCCGCCTTATGGGGTCCCTTACATGGTGGTGCCAACCAAGCCGTTTTAGAAATGTTAGAGTCTATCAAAGAAGATGGGGGTGATACCAAAAAATACATGGCTAAAGCCAAAGATAAAAGTGATCCTTTTAGATTGATGGGCTTTGGTCACAGAGTGTATAAAAACTTTGATCCTCGGGCTAAAATCATCAAAGTAGCTGCAGACGAGGTTTTAAATGACCTAGGGGTGGATGATCCCATTTTAGAAATTGCAAAATCGCTTGAAAAAGAAGCGCTCTCTGATGCTTACTTTGTCGATCGCAAATTGTATCCAAATGTTGACTTTTACTCTGGTATTATTTACCGTGCTATGGGAATTCCTGTAGATATGTTTACCGTCATGTTTGCCTTAGGACGTTTACCTGGGTGGATTGGTCATTGGCGCGAAATGCGATTGCGAAAAGAACCCATTGGACGTCCCCGCCAAGTCTACATAGGAAACAGTTACCGCCCTTTCAAGTCTTGTAAAGACTAAGGATAAATTTATGTTATGATTCAGCTCAATGTTGCCAATGAAACCAGCCGATTAAAAGCGGTCGTTCTCGGAACAGCACAAAGCAATGGGCCTACCCCCATCCCCGCAGCCTGTTACGATCCCAGCAGTTTAATGCATGTCAATGCTGGCACCTATCCTTTGGAGCCTCAAATGGTAATGGAATTGAATGCATTAGAGGCGGTTTTCAAGCGTTATAATGTGACTGTATTTAGACCTCATATTATCCCTGATTGCAACCAAATTTTTACCCGAGATGTTGCCTTTGTAATCGAGGATAAAATTATCAAATCTAATATTTTACCCGATCGTGAAAATGAATTTTCTGCAATGTCTCACATTTTAGAACAAATTGATTCGAAAAAAATCATTGAATTGCCCGAAGCATGTCATATCGAAGGCGGTGATATCATTCTTTTCAATGATTATTTATTCGCTGGGGTATACACAGGGCCTGATTATTCAGACTTTATTACGGCTCGAACCAATCAAAAGGCTGTTGACGTTCTTAAATCTATATTTCCTCATAAGAACATAAAAACTTTTGAGCTCAAAAAATCAAATACCAACCCTCATGAAAATGCCTTGCATTTGGATTGTTGTTTCCAGCCCATAGGACATGGTAAGGCCTTGATTCACAAAGCAGGATTTTTAAACCCAGCAGACTCTCAATTTTTAGAAGATCTTTTAGGAGCTGAAAATTTATTCCATACTTCCAAGACTGAAATGGCTGCCATGAATTGTAATGTGTTTTCAATTTCGGAAGACGTTATTGTTTCAGAGCGAAACTTCACCCGTTTGAACCAATGGCTTCGCCTCAATGGCTTTATTGTTGAAGAGGTTCCCTATGCAGAAATTTCTAAACAAGGCGGGCTATTTCGTTGTTCAACCCTGCCATTAATTCGCGCTTGATATGAACCGTCAAATCACCAATAGCATCCTGATGATTCGTCCCATTCAATTTAGAATGAATGAACAAACGGCTGTTAACAATTATTATCAGAAAGTCTTGGGTAATTTAAGCCCTTCAGCAATCAACAGCAAGGCGGTCCAAGAGTTTGATGCTTATGTAGATAAATTAAGAGGGGTTGGTATTCAAGTCATTGTCATAAACGACACCCAAGAATTCGATACTCCAGATTCCGTCTTTCCCAATAATTGGATTTCTTTTCATCAAAATGGAACTATTGCCCTATATCCAATGTTTGCTGAAAATAGGCGTTTAGAACGCAAAGAATCAATATTAGAAGCTGTAGAAAAAAAGGGCTTTATAATCAATTCTGTTCAAGATTATACAAATGCTGAAGCGGCTTCAATATTCTTAGAAGGGACTGGCAGTATCATTTTAGACCGTATAAACAGAAAAGCGTATTGCGCCCTTTCACCTCGTGCAGATGAGGGATTGTTTATTGAGTTTTGCGAGGATTTTGATTATTTTCCAGTCATTTTTTCAGCGTATCAAACTGTTGCTGAAGCGCGCAAGAAAATATACCATACCAATGTCATGATGTGTGTTGGAGACCGCTTTGCGGTCGTTTGCCTGGCTTCAATTGACGATAATAAGGAACGTAAAAATGTTTTGATGCATTTAAAGCAAGACGGTAAACAAATCATTGACATTTCAGAAAGTCAAGTTCATCAATTTGCGGGCAATATGCTCCAGCTCAAAGGCAGCGATGAGATTCCTTATCTTATCATGAGTCAATCTGCTTTTGATAGTCTAGAGCCAGCTCAAATCAAAACCCTTGAAAAATACGGCACCATCATTTCAAGTCCTTTACCCACCATAGAAGCTTGCGGTGGAGGCAGTGCACGTTGTATGATGGCCGAGATATTTTTGCCTAAAGCAACTTAAATTTAGCTTTAAAAAAATGTATCTTTGAAATTGAAATTATACGCCTAATGCACCTTCAATCTCGTTTATCCAATCACATACAAACTGCGTTTGATGTGTTGTTTTCTTCATCTATTGGGTCGGTTGAATTTCAATCTACTCGAAAAGATTTTCAAGGCGACATTACTGTTGTCACATTTCCGATGTTGAGACAAGTAAAAATGAATCCTGCAGTTTTGGGGGAGAGATTGGGGCAGTATTTGGTTGAAAATTCAGATGAAGTTGTGGACTTTAATGTGGTAAAAGGCTTCTTGAATCTTGTGCTTTCCGATGCCTATTATATGGAAATTTTTCAGGCTTTGAATTCCGATATCAATTATGGTTTTTCTGATCCTGCTTCGAAAGCCGCTGTGATGGTTGAATACTCATCTCCCAATACCAACAAGCCCCTTCACCTAGGGCACATACGCAACAATCTTCTGGGCTACAGTGTGGCTCAGATTTTAAAGGCTGCAGGGCATAAGGTTTATAAAACTCAAATCATCAATGACCGCGGGATTCACATTTGTAAAAGCATGCTGGCTTGGCAGCGCTATGGAGAAGGTCAAACTCCGCAATGCTCAGCCCTTAAAGGCGATAAATTTGTGGGGAATTTTTATGTAAAATTCGATCAAGTTTATAAAACTGAAATTGCTGAATTAGAAAAGCAAGGCTTCACTAAAGAAGAAGCCAAAAACAAAGCTCCAATTCTTTTAGAAGCCCAAGACATGCTTTTAAAATGGGAGGCCGGCGATGCAGACACTGTTGCGTTATGGAAAAAAATGAACCAATGGGTTTATGCTGGCTTTGAAGTCACTTATAAAAATCTAGGGGTTGATTTTGATAGTTATTATTATGAAAGTCAGACCTATTTATTAGGCAAATCTTTTATCGATGAAGGATTGAAATCGAAGGTCTTTTACAGAAAACCTGATGGTTCGGTTTGGTGTGATTTATCTCAAGACGGTTTGGATGAAAAAATTGTTTTACGTGCCGATGGTACCGCCGTCTATATGACTCAAGATATTGGCACTGCAATTCAGAGGCTTAAAGATTTCCCTGACGTTTCCGCCATGGTTTATACAGTTGGAAATGAGCAAGACTATCATTTCAAAGTATTGTTTTTAATTCTTAAGAAATTAGGTTTTGAATGGGCCAAAAACCTTTTTCATTTGAGTTATGGCATGGTAGATTTACCTAGCGGAAAAATGAAAAGTCGTGAAGGAACAGTTGTGGATGCAGACGACCTGATTTCTGAAATGGCGCTTACCGCCAAAAGTATTTCTAAAGAATTAGGCAAACTAGAGGGCTATTCAAATGAGGAAAAGCATCAGACCTTCACCACCATTGGTCTCGGTGCGCTTAAGTATTTTATTTTAAAGGTAGATCCAAAAAAAACAATTTTATTTGACCCCGAAGCCTCTGTAGATTTTCAAGGTAATACGGGGCCTTTTATTCAGTATACCTATGCACGAATTCAAGCCATTCTACGTAAATCCGATGTAGATTTAGGGTCACCATTAGCTGTGGTTTCATTAAACGAAAAGGAAAAAAATGTACTGAAACAACTGGAAGTCTTTCCTGCAACCATAGCGCATGCTGCCGCCAATTATAGTCCCGCTATTGTGGCTAATTACACCTACGATTTGGTTAAAGAGTTCAATTCTTTCTATCAAAATATTTCTATTTTTGGCGCCGAAACACTCGCTCAAAAGCAGTTCAGAGTTCAGCTTTGTAGCGTGGTAGGGGATACCATTAAAAAAGCCTTTGGTTTGCTCGGAATTAAGGTTCCCGAGCGCATGTAACAATTTTTTATGGATCAGAATATTGTAACATATATACCAGTGGCTGCCCAATCCCAGATTCACACACTGTTAAATGATAAAGACTTAAAGATCACTGTAAAAAAAGCTCGAAAAACCCGCCACGGCGACTACCGAAAACTTAAAAATGGGGGACATCAAATCACAGTCAATGCCAATTTAAACCCTTGCCGCTTTCTTATCACTTTACTTCATGAAATTGCACATTACCATGCCTATCAATTTTATGGAAGTGGGATTCAACCTCACGGATTGCAGTGGAAACAGATGTTTCAAAAAATAATGTTACCTTTTTTAAGACCCGATATATTTCCAAGTACGATTTTACCGCTTTTAGCCAAATATATTAAGAATCCAAAAGCAACCACGGATTCAGACGTGCAATTGTCATTGGCTTTGAAAGCGCTTGATCCTCCTAGCAATAAAATTTATATTTTTGAGTTGAAGCTTGGATCAACGTTTATAGCCTCTAACGGTAAAATATATAAAAAAGGAAAAAAAAGACGCACCCGTTACGAATGTACTGCGATAGATTCAGGACGTTTGTATGCATTTAATCCCAATGCTGAAGTTGAATTGATGGATGCATAAAACAAAATTTTGCTTATATTTCCAAAATAGTATATGCATCGAAATCTGTAAAAGCTTTAGGGAAATGATGTCTTAAAACAGCTAAAAATGAACGGTAATTTTAATCAACAACCTCAAGAAAAATCTCTAGAAAACTCCAAATCAGCTTTGAAACAGGATGTCAAGGGTCTTTTTTCATCACTAAAGCTTTTCCTTATTGAGCTTTTAGATTTTCGTCATGACACAGATCGTGAAGCCACGATTTCTGCAATAAAAGCGGATATTTCAATTAAAGGGGCTACCGCATGGATTTTAATTTGTTCTATTTTTGTATGTTCAGTTGGTCTCAATGCCAACTCCACAGCGGTTGTGATTGGCGCGATGCTAATTTCTCCTCTAATGGGCCCCATTTTGGGCGTTGGTCTTTCCATTGCTACAAATGATATTGACACCCTAAAAAAGTCAATGATTAATTTGGGTACCATGTTGGTACTGAGTTTATTTACAGCTACTTTATGCTTCTTATTTCTTCCTCTATACGAAGACAACTCCGAACTTTTAGGTCGTGTAAAGCCAGATATTAGAGATGTATTGATTGCTTTTTTTGGTGGTTTGGCTCTCATAATTGCACGCACCAAAAAGGGAACTATTGCAACGGTCATTTTTGGAGTTGCCATTGCTACTGCTTTAATGCCACCACTTTGTACTGCAGGCTATGGACTTTCTCAAGGCAATTGGGAATATTTTCGTGGTGCGATGTTATTATTTATAATCAATACCATATTTATTGCCTTGGCGACGTTTCTTTTATTGAAATTTTTACGTTTTCCAATGGTTACTTATGCTAATTCCAAAAGGCGTAGAAATATTGCCAGAATTGCCGCAGCAGTTGCATTTACGTTAATGCTCTATGCAGGCTGGACTTTTTACGATGTCTTAAAAGAATCTCAATATGATTCTGACTATGAAAAATTTAAGAAGAATGAAATTCAAAACAATTCTAGTTTGTGGTTGCAACGTGACAACATTGATACGGACTCAAAAACAATTACGCTTACTTTTAATGGAGATATAAGTGACGCGACAAAGTCAGATCTGATAAATGAATTAAGCACCTATCAATATATAAAAAACTTTGCGCTATCAATTAACGGAAATAGCAACCGCAGCACCGATAAAATCTTAGAGCTTTACGACATTGCATTAGATAAAATCGAGGCTTTAACTTATACAATTGATAGTCTAAATTTAGTACTTGAGGCTACACAAAACTCTAAGTTTAACACAGATTTTCTAAATGTTGCCAAGGATGTGAAAATTCAATTTCCTGAACTGGTTTCCTTTGGATACTCTAAGTTTCTACAATCTTCCGATTTCAGATCAACGGACACCATTTATGTTGCCAGACTTAAATGGGATCCCACAATATTAGACAGTCTAAGAACTCAGAAAACTAAGGCACTAAAAGCTTGGCTTATTGACGATAGTGGGCTTGAAAACATCGAGATTGTAACGGATTAAGTTTTATCCTTTTAGGTACATTTCCCGCACTTTTTTAAATAAATTAGAGGAATAAACAAAGCTAGAAACGGCTTCATTGTTTGTTTTAAAAATGGTCTCTTTACTACCTTCCCAGGCTTTCTCACCATCTTTTAGAAATATAATTTTTTCTCCAATTTCCATCACAGAATTCATGTCATGGGAGTTGATGACCGTTACAATGCCATATTCTTTTGTAATTTCATGAATTAAATTGTCTATAACGATGGCTGTCTTCGGATCCAATCCCGAATTTGGCTCATCACAAAAAAGATATTTAGGGTTGTTGACAATCGCCCTAGCAATTGCGACTCTTTTTTGCATCCCACCGGATGCTTCACTTGGCATTTTAGAATGAACATCCAATAAGTTAACCCGTTTCAGTACTATATCGGCGCGATCCTGCATTTCACTTACGCTTTGATTGGTAAACATGCGCAAAGGAAACATAACATTCTCTAAAATGGTCATTGAGTCAAACAAGGCACTTCCTTGAAACACCATTCCAATCTTGGAGCGAAGGATTCTTTTTTTAGCATCTGTAAGGCCATCAAACTTTTCTTGATCGTAGGAGATACTCCCATCCGTATAATCAATAAGGCCTAACAAACACTTAAGGAAAACTGTTTTCCCAGAGCCACTTTGGCCAATGATGAGGTTTGTTTTTCCCTGCTCAAAACTGGTAGAAATACCTTTCAATACATCTACGTTTCCAAAAGACTTGTGTAAATTCTCAACTTCAATCATTAACTTAATAACATTTGGGTTAAAATATAATTGATTAAAATGATCACCACACTTGTCCAAACAAAGGCGACGGTACTGGCTTTGCCAACTTCTAAGGCACCACCTTTCATATAGTAACCGTGAAAAGAAGGAATGGTTGCCAAGATAAATGCAAAGACAAATGTTTTAATAAAGGCATAGGTCATATGGAAGGGAATAAAATCCAATTGAATACCAGTAATGTAATCTTCTAGTGTTGAAAACCCACCGTACACGCAGGCAGCCATACCGCCAATGATCCCTAAAAACATTGCGATTGAGATTACAAAAGGATAGAGTAGCATGGCAATTGTTTTAGGAAACACTAAATAATTGATTGAATTTACGCCCATCACTTCCAGCGCATCAATTTGTTCTGTCACGCGCATGGTTCCAATGCTGGAGGTTATAAAGGAGCCCACTTTTCCAGCCATAATAACAGATATGAAAGTGGGTGCAAATTCTAAAATTACCGATTGTCTTGTGGCGAATCCTACTAAGTATTTAGGAATTAACGGGCTGTTAATATTCAAGGCGGTTTGTATGGTTACAACACCACCCACAAAAAATGAAATAAAGGCAACAATTCCGAGAGACCCTATAACCAAGTCTTCAACTTCCTTTAGGATTAAATGTTTCATAACGGTCCACTTTGTGGGTTTGCGAAACATCTCCGTAATCATTAAAAAATAAGCGCCGATATTTTGAAGGTAAACCATGAACTCTAATCTTGTTGCTAAAGTAAAAAAAATCTTCTCAGAAAAGATTATAATTTTTTCAAATTGAAAATTTAATTATCCAAAGATGAATTAATTTGACCAATGCAGTTCAGCAAGTCTTCTTTTCCAACATAATTTGATGAAGAGGTTATAAAATAAGGAGGCATTTCCTCCCAAGTCTGTTTCATAACTTGTTTGTAAGCCTCAATATTTTTTTCAATTGCTTTGGATTTTAATTTATCAGACTTTGTAAAAACAATATTGAAAGCGATGTTATTTTCGCCTAACCATTGCATGAAATTGAGGTCAATTTGCAGCGGTTCATGACGAATATCAATCAAAACAAAAGCACAAACCAGTTGTTTTCTTTGTTTAAAATAGGCGGTGATAAATTTTTGAAAGGTGTTTTTTGTAGATCTAGAAACACGGGCATATCCATAGCCAGGTAAATCAACCAAATACCATTGGTTGTTTATGATAAAATGATTGATGAGCTGGGTTTTACCAGGGCGACCAGAAGTTTTTGCCAATTTTTTTTGGTTGGTAATCATATTAATTAGAGATGACTTGCCAACATTACTCCTCCCGATAAAAGCATATTCAGGAAGTTGGTTTTTTGGGCATTTAGAAACCTCTTGGTTACTAACGACAAATGTTGCGGATGTGATGCGCATTTTGTATAACTTATAGGCCGCTTTTTTCAAGCCATTCCGCAAGAATTTCATTAAAGCGGTCTGGATGTTCCATCATTGCGGCGTGACCGCATTTGTCAATCCAGTACAATTCAGAATTTGGTAAAAGACTGTGAAACTCTTCTGCAACATTTGGGGGCGTTACAATGTCATTTTTACCCCAAATAATGCAAGCAGGTGTATTAATTTTAGGAAGATCTTTAGACATATTATGACGAATTGCGCTTTTGGCAATGGCAAGCGTTTTTACCAGTTTGCTACGGTCGTTAACGGTTGAATAAACATCATCAACAATTTCTTTCGTTGCTACAGCTGGATCGTAGAAAACTTCCTCAACTTTGGCTCTCATAACATTGTAGTCGCTGCGTTTGGTGTAGCCGCTACCCATGGCACTTTCGTAAAGGCCGGAGCTTCCTGCGAGAACAATTCCGCCAACTCTCTCCAAATTATTTTTAGTGTAGTACAAACCAATATGACCCCCTAAAGAGTTTCCGACAAGTATGACATCATTATAGTCTTTGTGATCAATAAATTCTCCGAGGTATTTGGCAAAGCTTTTGACATTTGTATTGATGAGACTTTGGGTGTAGACAGGAAGCTCCGGTAAAACCAGTTTATATCCATTTTGGCTAAATTTTTTAATCACACCGTCAAAATTACTGAGCCCGCCCATAAGACCGTGCAAAATAATGATAACGCGTCCTTCTCCAATTTCGGCATATTTAAATTTTCCGTCCTTCTTTAAATCGTAATTCATACAATGTATTTGCTAATTGGTCTGTGAGCAAAGCTAATCAATTTTATTTAATAAATATTTAAAATAATACAATTCAAAACACCAATCGTATGTCCTTGATTACACTAAACCACCCTCAATATTTTACACAAAACAGTCAAATTAAAGGGCAAATGTTAATTTATTGGTATATAATATTAATAGTTGATAATCAGCAATTTAAGCCATTAAATATGCGTTGTTTGTCGAATTATTTTGCGTTTTGTAGAAATTTATTAACAAAGTGGTAAAAAGTGGTAAAAAGTGGTAATTATTTTCTAAATTTGGAAATAGCAAATCATCTTATTTGTAGAACCACATGCATACTCTGATTGGAACATATGAATGTAAGGCCGATGCCAAAGGGCGTTTGATGCTTCCTGTGGCTCTAAAAAAGCAACTGGTTTCATCACTAGCCAAGGGATTTGTGTTGAAGCGTGCGGTATTTCAGCCATGTCTTGAACTTTATCCTTTAGAAGAATGGGAAGCCCTAATGCAAAAGGTCAATAAGTTGAACCGCTTTAAGAAGAAAAATAACGATTTCATACGAAGATTTACAGCCGGCGTAAAGGCCATTGAATTGGATGTTTCTGGTCGTTTATTGATTCCCAAAGACTTGATTGGTTTTGCAGGGATTAAGAAAGAAATTGTGGTATCCTCTGCCGTCAATATTGTAGAAATATGGGATAAAGCCCAGTATGAGAAAGCTATTGACGATGCCGCCAGCGATTTTGCGTCCTTGGCCGAAGATGTCATGGGTCAAGACGATGCCGATGGATTATCATAATCCAGTTTTGCTCAATGAGGCTGTCGGTGGCTTGGATATAAAAAATGATGGTGTATATGTAGATGTGACTTTTGGTGGTGGTGGTCACAGTAAAGAAATTTTAAAACGCATTGGCTCCAAAGGTAAATTGATCGCATTTGATCAGGATAAAGACGCTCTTTTAAATACTATTGATGACGCTAGGTTTTTATTAATTAATGAAAATTTTATGTATCTCAAGCGATTTTTGAAATTTCATGGGTTGACTTCAGTCGATGGAATTTTAGCTGATTTTGGAGTTTCTTCACATCAGTTTGATGCGCCACAACGCGGTTTTTCCATTCGCTTTGATGCGCCCTTAGACATGCGAATGAATCAAGATAATTCCCTGTCAGCTCAAACCGTAATTAACAATTACGAACAGGATCATTTGAGTCGTTTGTTCAAAGACTACGGAGAATTACGATCTGCACCAGCATTGGCAAAAACAATCGTGGCGGGTAGGCGTGAAGCTCCTATTGAAACTACATTTCAATTAAAATCGCTGTTACGGCCTCATTTACCTCAGGGTAAACAAAACAAAATATTGGCTCAAATATACCAAGCCGTTCGCATAGAGGTCAATGATGAATTAGAAGTGTTGAAATCTTTTTTGATGGATGCAAGAGATCTTTTAAAGCCCGGGGGCAGGCTGAGTATAATTTCATACCACTCATTAGAAGATCGATTGGTAAAACGATTTATAAGAAACGGTTTATTTGAAGGTGAACCAGCAAGAGATATTTTTGGAAATTTTGAGGTTCCATTTAAGAAAATAGGAAAATTAATAGTTCCATCAGCCCAAGAAATTAGTAGGAATAATAGAGCGCGTAGTGCAAAATTAAGAATCGCTCAAAAGCTTTAATAATTAGATGAAAAAAACAATTTATAGCATTTTAAAGGGAACCTATCTTGTCAATGCTGGCGCTTATAAAAAATGGCGCCTTATTCTGTTTTTTTCATCACTGGCGCTTGTGATGATTGCCAGTTCTCACAGCGCTGATAGTAAGGTACATCATATCGCAAAACTTCACGAAGATGTCAAAGCCCTCCGTTCCGAATATGTTGAAAAAAGGGCCCAGCTCATGGGATTAAAAATGGAATCCAACTTGAGAGATAGAATGAAACATCAAGACTTATTTCCATCCCCAACACCACCACTAAAAATTGTAATTGCTTCAAACACAGATAAACCCTGATGTCAGAAAAAGAATCCAACATACTCAACAAGCTATACTTCATTTCAGGATGTATGTTCGTCTTTGCGTTGATGGTTGTTTTTAAATTGACTAAAATACAATTTGTAGAAGGGGAATCTTATAGAGCCTTAGCAGAAAAGAGAACTCTAAAGGATGTTATCATCCCTGCAAACAGAGGTAATGTCTACTCCATAAATGGAAATCTGCTGGCGACCTCGGTTCCGAAATATGACATCCGAATCGATTTATTGGCCGCCTCAAGTCGAGATTTTGAAACTCACATTGGAGGGCTTTGCGATTCAATATCTAACTTTTACAATAATTCATCTCAAGCCTTGCAGCAGCGCATTAGAAAAGCACGTGCCAATAAAAACCGATATTTTCTGTTGGCCAGAAATCTTGGGTATTCAGATTATTTGAATTTTAGATCTTTTCCACTGCTTAATTTAGGCGCCTTCAAAGGGGGATTGATTGTCGACCAAAAAACAAAACGCGATTATCCTTTGGGTGCCATTGCGCAACGCTCCATTGGATACGAAAGAACGGACGATGATGGTTTTACCACTCGTGTGGGCATTGACGGTGCTTTTGGTAAAGACTACTTGCGTGGTGTGGACGGAAAGCGTCTAAAGCAGAGCATTGGTAAAGGGCAATGGAAGCCAATTGATGATTTCAATCAAAGTGAGCCTCAAGACGGATACGATGTTTATACTACCTTGGATGTCAACATTCAAGACATCGCCCACCATGCGCTTTTAGAACAATTAGAAATTTACAATGCGGATCACGGTTCTGTTGTGGTCATGGAGACACAAACCGGTGAAATCAGAGCCATTTCTAATCTCGGTAAAAATGCGAGCGGTAAGTATTATGAAAGGTTAAATTATGCCATTGGCGAATCTCACGAACCAGGCTCTACTTTTAAACTAATGGCCTTAGCGGTGGCCTTAGAAGACCAAAGGGTTGATACGACAACGCTGGTAGATACCAAAAACGGAATCCTATCTTTTTATGGCAAGAAGGTGCGAGATTCAAAAAAGGGTGGCTATGGAGCGATATCTGTTGGGAAGGCTTTTGAAGTGTCATCTAATACTGGCATAGTGCGTGCAATTCATGAAGCATACAAAAAAGACCCTTCTAGTTTTGTCGATGGCCTCTACAGAATGAATCTTCACGACACTTTGGGATTAACCCTTGTTGGTGAAGGCAAATCCATTATACCAGATCCTCGCATCAAAAACAACCGTTGGAGTGGTATCGCTTTACAATGGATGGCCTATGGCTATGGTGTTTCTTTGACGCCGTTGCAAACCCTAACGTTTTACAACGCCATAGCCAATGGTGGTACCATGGTAAAACCCCGCTTTATTAGAGAGGTAAGAGCAATTGACCAAACGGTAAAAGTTTTCGAAACGGAAATTATTAACCCTCAAATATGTAAACCTGAAACCATCAAAAAGTTACAAGCTTTGCTTAAGAATGTTGTTGAGAAATCCCATGGAACAGGTCATGGTTTGTTCTCAGAAAATTTCTCGATGGCCGGAAAAACAGGCACTTGCCAAAAGAATTATGTCAACAAAGAGCAATTGAATTATATCTCAACTTTTTCAGGTTATTTTCCCGCGGATTCTCCAAAATATTCTTGCATCGTGGTAATTCATGAACCGGATAAAAGTGTTGGGTATTATGGCGCTGATGTTTCAGGGCCGGTGTTTAAAAAAATTGCCCAAAAAATTTATAGCGATGTGCCAACTGTTGCAACGATTGACAATCTCAATTTAAAGTCAAAAAGGGTCGAACGTGCGTATGAAGATTATTATGAGATGGCTCAGAGCCATAAAACTATCATGCCAAATCTCAAAGGAATGCCTGCAATGGATGCCATTGCTATTTTAGAAAATATGGGTCTGAATGTGACCATCATTGGCCGTGGGATTGTTCGTAAACAGTCTGTAGGAAGCGGTCAAAAAGTAACATCACAAACCAGCATTACATTAGAACTATCGTGAAACTAATAAGAGATATACTGTATAAAGTTGCCATTAAATCGGTTTTGGGTTCAACCGATCGAGAGGTTTCTACAATTGAGTTTGATTCAAGAAAAGTTCAACAAAACAATGTCTTTGTAGCCATTAAGGGCAACGCTGACGACGGCCATCATTATATTGAAAAGGCGATTAAAAAAGGAGCTATTGCTATAGTTCATGAGGATGATTTTAAAACGAAACATCAAGGTGTGACTTACATACAAGTTGATAATTCTGCAAAAGCATTGGCTTTAATGGCTTCTAATTATTTTAACCACCCGTCTCACAACTTAAATTTAATCGGCATTACAGGCACCAATGGAAAAACAACCGTCGCCTCGCTTTTGTACGATTTATTTAAGGCTGCAGGGTATAAAGTCGGGTTGATCTCAACCGTCAAAATATTAGTTCATGAGCAGTTTTATACTGCAACTCATACAACCCCTGATTCACTTTCGATTAATCATTATTTAAAGTTAATGAATGATGCCGGTGTTGAGTTTTGCTTTATGGAAGTCAGCTCTCATGGAATTGATCAATTTCGGACGGAGGGGCTGTTATTTAAGGGTGGAATTTTTACCAACCTTTCACATGATCACTTGGATTATCACAAGACTTTTGCGGCCTACAGAGATGTCAAGAAATCATTTTTTGACCAGCTTCCGAAAACAGCGTTCGCATTGATCAATCAGGATGACAAAAACGGCCAGATAATGGTTCAAAACAGTAAAGCCAAAATATATACATATTCTTTAAAAAATTACTCTAATTATAGAGTGAAAATATTAGAGAATCAATTTAAAGGATTGTTTTTAAAAATCAATGACTCTGACATTTGGACGCGGTTAATAGGGGCCTTCAATGCCTATAACTTAGCCGCTATTTTTGGTTGTACTGATATTCTAGGGATGGAATCCAATGAGGTATTGAGATTAATGAGCAATTTAGAAAGTGTCAGTGGTCGCTTTCAGTTTTTTGTTACCGATTCCAATATTACAGTGATCATTGATTATGCGCACACACCTGATGCTTTGAAAAATATTTTATTAACTATCAATGAAATTAGAACCAAAAACGAGACACTTATCACAGTTTTTGGATGCGGTGGAGATCGCGACAAGTCAAAGCGATCAAAAATGGGTCATATAGCCTCTGCTTTGAGTGATAAAGTCATTTTTACAAGCGACAACCCACGTTCAGAAAATCCAGATGCCATTATTTCTGAGATTGAGCGCGGCGTTGAGGCTCAAAATTATAATAAGATTATTTCAATCACCAAAAGAGATCAAGCGATTAAAACCGCTTGTCAATTGGCGAATTCCAGTGATATCATATTGGTAGCAGGAAAAGGCCATGAAACCTATCAAGAGATAGATGGTGATAAAACGCACTTCAATGATTTTGAAGTGACACAAAACTATTTAAAACAATTGCAAAAATAAGATGCTGTACTATCTATTTGAATATTTAGAAAATGAATACCAAATGCCAGGGGCTTCACTCTTTGGATTTTTGACATTTAGAGCTGCATTTGCTGTTATTTTGTCATTAGCCGTCTCTACCCTTTTTGGCAAGCGTATAATTAAAGTTCTTCAAAGAAAACAAGTTGGAGAAACCATTCGAGATTTGGGTCTTGAAGGCCAAAAGGAAAAGGCAGGAACGCCAACTATGGGAGGCTTGATCATCATTTTAGCAACAATTCTGCCTGTTCTTTTAGTAGCAAAATTGGATAATATTTATATCATTTTACTATTGGTCACCACGCTATGGATGGGAGCCATTGGCTTTATAGATGACTACATCAAAAAATTCAAAAACGACAAAGACGGTCTCAAAGGTAAATTCAAAATCATTGGTCAAATTGGATTGGGTGTTATTGTTGGGCTGACATTGTTTTTTCATTCAGAAGTGACTATTAAAGAGAAAATACCCTCTGATATGATTGCTTCAGTATCACAATCAGACAGCAGGGTAATTCAGTTTTATCCAGAAAGTAAATCCACAAAAACAACCATTCCTTTCGTAAAAGACAATGAGTTTGATTACGCGGACTTAATCACTTGGATACATCCAAATCTTGAATCCTATGCATGGATTGTATTTGTATTGATTGCCATTTTTATCATTGCCGCGGTCTCTAATGGTGCCAATCTAACAGATGGAATCGATGGATTGGCAGCTGGCACTTCGGCCATTATTGCACTGACGCTTGGTATTTTTGCATGGGTTTCAGGTAACATAATTTTTTCAGATTATTTGAACATTATGTACATCCCAAGGGTGGAGGAAATTACAATTTTCATTGCTGCTTTTGTAGGTGCACTGATTGGATTTTTGTGGTACAACACCTATCCAGCCCAGGTTTTTATGGGTGATACAGGGAGTTTAACGATAGGGGGTATCATAGCTGTGATTGCAATTGCTGTACGCAAAGAATGGTTGATTCCTTTGTTGTGTGGGATCTTCTTATTAGAAAACCTTTCTGTTGTATTGCAAGTCAGCTACTTTAAATATACCAAGAAAAAATATGGAGCAGGACGCCGAATTTTTAAGATGTCTCCACTCCACCATCATTATCAAAAGCTAGGATATCACGAAAGTAAAATCGTTACGCGGTTTTGGATTGTTGGAATTCTATTGGCCATCCTCACCATTGTAACACTCAAAATTAGATAAATGAAGCGATTGGTAATTCTTGGGGGTGGTGAAAGTGGTGTTGGAACTGCACAGCTTGGTAAGGCAAAAGGCTTTCAGGTATATGTTTCTGATTTTGGAAGCATCCCAAAAGAGTACAAGGACGTTCTTAAACATTATGGAATTGAATGGGAAGAGGGGCAGCATACGGCATCAAAAATACTAGAGGCAGATGTTGTAATGAAAAGCCCCGGCATTCCAGAGACAGCACCCATTGTTAAACAATTATTATCAAAGGGTATTTCAGTTGTATCTGAAATTGAATTTGCTGCTGAATTTACAGAGTCCAAAATAATAGGTGTGACTGGGAGTAACGGAAAAACAACAACAACAATGATGGTCCATCACATTTTAAAACATGCCAAAATAGAAGCTGTGATGGCTGGAAATATTGGCGATAGTTTTGCGAAAAAGATTAATAAGAATCCGGAATATTTCGTATTGGAATTGAGCAGTTTTCAGTTAGATGGCATTAAGAATTTTAGCCCAAATATCGCCATCATTACCAACATCACTCCGGATCACTTAGATCGATATGATAATAATTTTGAAACCTATATAGCTTCAAAATTTAAAATTGTCATGAATCAAACGTCAACCGATTATTTGATCTATGATGCCGATGACCCCGTCATTGAAGCATATATGAAATCTCACAAAATTCAATCCATTTTAATGCCTTTTTCGCTGAAGAAATCTTTAGAACGAGGGGCCTTTTACAAAGACAAAACAATAACGATAATCAACAATAAAAACACACTGCATATGCCAACATCAAATTTAGCTTTAGAAGGAAAGCACAATATAAAAAATGCCATGGCAGCTGCGACTGCAGCACATTTACTTAAAATTCGTAAAGAGACCATCCGTGAGAGTTTGGAGTGTTTTCAAGGTGCCGAACATCGCCTTGAAAATGTACTTAAAATTAATAATGTGCATTACATTAACGATTCAAAAGCCACCAATGTCAACGCTACTTATTTTGCCCTTGAAAGCATGAGCGCACCTACGGTTTGGATTGTAGGTGGCGTTGATAAAGGCAACGATTACAGCGTTTTATACCCCTTTGTAAATGAAAAGGTAAAAGCGATTATTTGTTTGGGAACACATAATGATACACTTTTTGAGAATTTTGAATCGATGGTTGATATCATTATTGAAACACAGTTCATGTCAGAAGCCGTTAAGATTGCTTATAAAGTTGCTGCTGCTGGAGACAATGTATTGTTATCACCTGCCTGCGCAAGTTTTGATTTATTTGAAAATTATGAAGATAGAGGACAGCAATTTAAAGCTGCCGTGAGAGAATTATAAATGAAAGTAAACACCAATAAAATAAAAGGAGATCGCATGATTTGGGCCATTGTGGCACTGTTGGCTATTTTCTCATTTTTACCTGTATACAGTGCGGCAAGTAATCTTGCCTATACAGGAGGAGATGGAAACACTTTTGGCTACTTTATCAAGCACTTTGTACATTTATTTTTAGGCTTTTCTATCATCTACGGAATTCATAAAATCCCGTACCGCTACTTCAAAGGCCTTTCCATGGTAATGTTCCCGGTTGTTCTAATTTTATTGTTGGTTACACTTCTTCAAGGTAACACCATAGATGGCGCCAATGCCAGCCGTTGGATTCGAGTTCCATTTGTTGGATTTACATTTCAGCCCTCCACCTTGGCTGCTTTAGTTTTAATGGTTTTTGTAGCCCGCTATCTGACTAAAATTCACGATACTGAGGTGTCTTTTAAGGCTTCTATAATACCACTTTGGGTTCCTATTTTTTCTGTTTTGGTGTTGATTCTGCCAGCTAATTTATCAACGGCCTTTATCATATTTTCAATGCTAATGGTTTTGGCCTTTTTAGGGGGCTATCCACTAAAATATTTAGGAGCTGTAGCTGGCTTGGGAATTGTTCTGTTTGTCTTTTTTATTCTTATAGCAAAAGCATTTCCAGAGGCCATGCCAAACCGGGTAGATACATGGACCAGTCGCATTGAAAATTTTATGGACAATGAAGATACTGCAGAAGATTATCAAATTGAAAAGGCGAAAATTGCCATTGCATCTGGAAGTATTTACGGACTTGGCCCTGGAAAAAGTGTTCAGAAAAACTTTTTACCCCAATCCTCTTCAGATTTTATTTTTGCCATTATTATCGAAGAATATGGGTTGTTAGGCGGACTCTTTTTACTCACGCTTTATCTTTTATTATTGTTTAGGATTGTTATTGTCGCACAGAAAGCCGATTCTGTTTTTGGTAAATTGTTGTCGATTGGTGCTGGTTTACCCATTGTTTTTCAAGCTCTTATAAATATGGGCGTTGCTGTTGAGTTGTTTCCAGTAACCGGGCAAACGCTGCCACTAATTAGCAGTGGAGGAACTTCCATATGGGTAACCTGTTTGGCTATTGGCATTATTTTAAGTGTCAGTGTCAAAAGAGAAGAGATTAGGAATGAACAAGGAGAAGCACAACATCCTTTAGAAATTTTAAGCGAAACTTTATCATGAGACACCAAAGAGTCATCATATCAGGCGGCGGCACAGGAGGACATATTTATCCTGCACTTGCCATTGCCAATGGGCTTAAATTACGTTTTCCAGAAATGAAGTTTTTATTTGTAGGGGCTAAGGGAAAAATGGAAATGGAAAAAGTGCCCGCCGCGGGCTTCTCTATTGTCGGGTTATGGATTTCAGGGTTCCACAGAAATCAAAAATTCAGAAACCTATTATTTCCGCTAAAATTGATTGTAAGTGTGTTACAATCCTTTTTCATAATAAAGAAATTTAAACCCAACACAGTTATCGGAACCGGTGGTTTTGCTAGTGGTCCTTTATTGTATATGGCCGCTATGTTTGGTATACCAACCCTTATTCAGGAACAAAACTCATTCCCTGGAATTACCAATAAACTTTTGAGCAAAAAAGTAAACACCATTTGTGTTGCCTATGAAGGGCTATCTAGGTTTTTCCCAAAAGATAAAATTAAAATTACAGGCAATCCAGTGAGTCAAGATTTATTGAATTTGACCCCAAAAACTGCTGCTGCAAAAGACTTTTTTAAATTGATTCCAGATCGAAAAACCCTTTTGGTTTTGGGTGGAAGTTTGGGAGCGCGAAATGTCAATGAACTGATTAAAGACAAATTGCCCTACTTTAATTCAAAAAACGTTCAAGTTATTTGGCAATGTGGTGCTTTGTATTTTGAGGATTACAAACACTTTGAATCTTTACCAGAAGTTCAAGTGGTTTCATTTATTAGGCAAATGGATTATGCTTATGCAGCGGCTGATTTTATCATTTCAAGAGCCGGCGCGAGTTCTGTTTCTGAATTGTGCGTGGTGGGCAAACCCGTCGTTTTCATTCCTTCACCAAATGTTGCTGAAGATCACCAAACAAAAAATGCGCAAGCAATTTCTCAAAATGAAGCTGCCATTTTAATTGAAGAATCAAAATTGGACCATGAATTTGAAACCAAATTTTCAAAACTCTTGGAATCAGAAACCCTGCAGACTAAATTAAAAAATAACATCCAAAAATTAGCAAAAGTTTCTGCTACAGAAGCCATTGTAAACGAAGTTGAAACACTTTTAGGCACATGAATATAAAATCTTTTGAAAATATATACTTTATCGGCATCGGAGGCATCGGAATGAGTGCCCTTGCAAAGTATTTTCATGCGCAACAAAAACAGGTTTCGGGCTACGATAAAACAGCCAGTGTCATCACGACATCATTAGCGTCTCTAGGAATTAAAATAGCGTTTAAGGATGCTATAGAATCCATTGAAGCGCCCTATTTAAATCCAGAGAAAACATTGGTCATCACTACACCAGCAATCCCCAAAACAAGTACCCTATTAAAGACCTTTAAAATTAGAAATTTTAAAGTCATCAAACGTGCTGAGGCACTTGGATTAATCACAAACAATACCAAGTGCTTGGCCGTTGGTGGAACCCATGGAAAAACAACCACAACCAGTATTTTAGGCCATTTGATGTTTGAATGTGATCAAAAAGTTACGGCATTTTTTGGAGGTATTTCTGAAAATTATAAATCTAATTTAATTCAAAATGGAAGTGCGATTACCGTGGTTGAAGCTGATGAATTTGACCGTTCATTTCTGTCATTAAAGCCTCATTTGGCCTGTATTACATCAATTGATGCAGATCACTTGGACATTTATGGCACTAAAGCCAATCTCATTGATGCATTTCAAGCATTTTCAAATCTTTTGCCATCTTCAGACAAATTATTTGTTCACGCGAGTGTACCCATACCAGGTATTACATATGCGGTAGAGGCGCCTGCAGATTTTACAGCCGTCAATGTAATAATTAAAAATGGGGGTTATGTATTTGATCTCAAAACTCCAGGACAGACCATTGAAAATCTTAAATTTTTCATGCCTGGAAAACACAATCTTTCTAATGCCGTAGCCGCACTCGCCATGGCCCTAGCTTGTGGATGTAATCCATTAAAATTAAGCGCAGCCTTAAAAAGTTACAAGGGTGTAGAGCGGCGTTTTTCCTATAAAATTAAAAATGACTCTTTTGTGTTTATTGATGATTATGCCCACCACCCCAAGGAAATTGATGCGGTTTGGGAGGCGGTCAGTGAAATGTATCCACAGAAAAAAGTGACTGTCGTTTTTCAGCCTCATTTGTACAGTAGAACTTTAGATTTTACTGAAGATTTTGCAGTTTCACTTTCAAAATTTGATGCGGTTTTGTTATTGGACATATACCCAGCTCGTGAAGCACCTATTGCTGGAGTCACTTCAGATTTATTATTGCAAAAAATTACTGCTCAAACAAAACAGTTGGTTAAAAAATCAGCTTTGGTAACAGCCATCACATCCATAGGCAACCCCGTTTTAATTACCATGGGTGCTGGCGACATTGGTCAGGAAGTTGAACCCCTCACTAAAAATTTGATGTATGCGTAAATATTTGAATTATATCAAAGGAATCATTATGCTACTGCTAGTGGTGTTTTTATTTGCATTTTCATCGGTACGAAACAACGCTAGAACACCAGCTAGCATAAACATTCATTTTAATGGAGAAAATCCCCTTTTTATAGGGGCATCAAGCGTTGATAACATGCTGATACAAAACCAAGAATATATACAATGTGTCACGAAAGATGTTTTGGATTTAAAAGCTTTAGAATCAACTATTTCTTCTCATGAAATGATTGAAACAGCAGAAGTATTTTTAACAGTTGATGGAGGCCTGAAGATTGATATTGAGCAACGCAAACCCTTGGCCAGAGTCGTTTCTGATTCTTCGTTTTACATTGACCGACAAGGACAGCCAATGCCACTGTCAGACGCATACACTGCCCGTGTTTTATTGGTACACGGAAAGGTGACAGAGTCTAATCTTGAAATTATTTATAAGATGATAATGGCCGTTGAAAACGACCCCTTCTTAAAATTATACACCACCGATCTCATGATTGATGCTCAAGATCAAATTTCAATGCGCACAAGAGATTGCACGTTTGAAATTCTTATTGGAGACCTTGATCGCTTGGATCAGAAAATAACAAACTTTAAGGCCTTTTACCAAAAGGCTAAAAAGGACAGTTTACTAAAACGCTATAAACGCGTCAATTTAAAATTCAACCAACAAGTTGTTGGGATTAAATAAATAAAAATATGGAAACTCAAAATACAGCCGTAGGCTTAGACATTGGAACCACAAAAATTGTAGCCATGATTGGGCGAAAAAATCAGTATGGTAAATTAGAAACAGTTGGTGTAGGGAAATCAAAAAGTCTAGGGGTTCACCGGGGTGTAGTAAATAACATCACCCAGACCATTCAATCCATTCAGCAAGCCGTCGCTCAAGCAGAATCCGCAACTGATATTAAAATTTCAGGGGTTACCGTTGGCATTGCTGGACAACACATTCGAAGTTTACAACACAGCGATTATATAACAAGGGCCAATGCAGAACAAGTCATAGATGAAGATGATATTGATCGCCTTATCAATCAAGTTCACAAATTAGTGATGTTGCCAGGTGAAGAAATCATTCATGTTCTGCCTCAAGATTTTAAAGTGGACGGGCAGGCAGAAATTAAAGAACCTATAGGAATGTATGGGGAAAGACTCGAAGCAAACTTTCATGTTGTTGTAGGGCAAGTGTCATCCATCCGTAACATTGGCCGTTGCATTCAAACCGCGGGCTTGAGCTTAGAAGGGATTACCTTGGAACCTTTGGCTTCCGCTAAAGCGGTACTGAGCCAAGAAGAAAAAGAAGCGGGGGTGGCGTTGATTGATATTGGTGGTGGAACCACCGATTTAGCGGTTTTTAAAGATGGTATCATCCGACATACAGCGGTCATCCCTTTTGGAGGTAATGTCATCACTGAAGACATTAAAGAAGGGTGTTCAATTATTGAAAAACAAGCAGAGCTTTTAAAAATAAAATTTGGTTCGGCTTGGCCAGGCGAGAATAAAGACAATGAAATTGTTTCCATTCCTGGCCTTCGCGGGAGAGATCCCAAAGAGATTACCTTGAAAAATTTATCTAAAATCATTCATGCCAGAGTGGTAGAGATCATTGAACAAGTGTATGTGGAAATAAAGAATTATGGCCACGAGGAGCAAAAGAAAAAATTAATCGCCGGAATTGTACTCACAGGTGGCGGCAGTCAACTCAACCATTTAAAGCAGTTGGTGGAATACATTACTGGAATGGACACCCGTGTGGGTTACCCCAATGAACATTTAGCAGGGGATAGCGACAGTGATATTACAAGTCCATTGTATGCGACTGCTGTTGGGTTGGTTTTAGATGGTTTGCAACGTCAAGATAAACAACAACCTGGGACAGAGTCCAGCCCAGATTCAGATAAAGAATCTACTGAGACCCCAAAAGATCCACCCCCGGCCCGCTCCAAAGGTTTTTTGGAGAAACTAACCGAGCGTGTAAAAGAATTTTTAGAAAATGCAGAGTAACCAACAATTAAATTAATAAATATGAGCAGTAGTAACGATTTTGGTATTCACTTCGATTTACCAAAGAACCAATCAAACGTCATTAAAGTTATTGGCGTAGGCGGCGGCGGCAGCAACGCGATCAATCACATGTTTAAACAGGGCATCAATGGCGTTGATTTTGTCATTTGTAATACCGATTCTCAAGCCCTTAATAATAGTGGTGTACCCAATAAAATTCAATTGGGTGTCAATCTCACAGAGGGTCTTGGTGCAGGTGCAAATCCTGAGATAGGTGAAAAAGCAGCCATAGAGAGTTTAGAGGACATCCGCACCATGCTAACAACCAACACCAAAATGGTTTTTATTACAGCTGGTATGGGTGGGGGTACCGGTACTGGGGCCGCACCAATCATCGCAAAAATGGCCATGGATATGGATATTTTAACGGTAGGAATTGTTACCATGCCCTTTCAGTTTGAAGGAAAAATAAGAAATAATCAAGCCCACAAAGGCATCGAAAAATTTAGAAAAACCGTAGATTCTTTGGTGATTATAAATAATAACAAGTTACGTGAAGTGTATGGAAACCTTGGATTTAAAGCTGGGTTTTCAAAGGCAGATGAAGTGCTTTCCACAGCTGCTCGTGGAATTGCTGAGGTTATCACACACCACTACACCCAAAACATTGATTTACGAGATGCGAAAACTGTACTGAGTTCTAGTGGAACTGCTATTATGGGCGCCGCTACAGCTTTTGGCGAAAATCGCGCAAAAAAAGCCATCACAAATGCCTTAGACTCCCCTTTGTTAAACGACAACAAAATTACTGGAGCCAAAAATGTATTGCTGTTAATTGTCTCTGGTTCTAAAGAAATAACCATTGATGAAATTGGTGAAATTAATGATCACATTCAAGCCGAGGCAGGCTATGGTGCTAATACTATAATGGGGGTTGGTGAAGATCAGGCGCTTGGTGAAGCCATTGCTGTAACCATCATCGCAACAGGGTTTGATGCCCACCAGCAAAATGAAATTACAAATGTTGAGCCCTCAAAAGTAGTGTATGCACTTGAAGACGAACAAACCATGGAACATGATTTAACAACTTTGGACTTTGCGTCTGCTAAAAAAGAAGTTTTAGAAGATGAACCCGCAGCTCCAATTGTTTATGATCTAGAAAATGATACTGAAGAACTATCACTTGAAGACTCAGAACAGCTTATGGATTTGATTCCAACAACAGAGCTGCTTAAAGGAATCGAAGTAGACTTTGAAGACATTTTTTGCGATGCAGATGATGAAGAGTTCATTATCAATAATGTGGAACCGGAAGATGAAGTTAATGATGCTTTTGCAAATGATGAGCAGACAAGTTTGACATTTGATTTACCAATTTCCAACCCCAAGGCCATTAAGTCTAAGGAGGAGGATGTTGAAATCTTTCAATTGGAAGACAATGTCAATAACATTGAAGTTGATGATTTTATTGAATTGGTTGCTGTTTCTGAAGCAGAGGGTGTCGGAGAAGCAACCTATACCCTTGACGATCACATTGTCATACAACAAACAACTAAACAATTTGATCCAGCCCTTAAAACGACAACCACAACAGAAGCTACGGAGGTTGAGGTTGAAGAAGAAATGGTCCTTACCAAAGTGACATTAAAAGAACGTAAAGTTGTTTCTGAGCCCGAGGAGATTACCAACCCTTTTGAGAGCCCTATCTCTAAAACCCTAAGAGATCGCGCTGATGACCGCCGTCAAAAAATGAAAGCTTTCAATTATAAATTTAATGCTTCTAAAATTGAAGAATTTGAAAACGAGCCGGCCTATAAACGTCAGGGAATTGAGTTGAGTGATGCCCCAGAAGATTTTGAAACTAAAGTTTCAAGAACTTCCGTTACCTCCGATGAAAACGAAGACCTACAAGTACGCTCCAATAATTCTTTTTTACACGATAACGTGGATTAGTCGAGGATTTCCAAAAGTCCTTAAAAAACCTGAAAATTTTTTTCAGGTTTTTTTTATGTGTTATAATCTGTAAATGAATATTTAACTATATTCGTACACCAAAAATAATTAAAAATGAGCTTACAAGATGCTATTATGACGGCCCTGAAAGCCGCGATGAAATCAAAAGACACCTTGGCGCTTACGGCATTAAGATCTGTAAAATCAGCCATTCTTTTGGCCCAAACCGAAAGTGGTTCAAAGGGCAATATGTCTGAGGCAGATGAGGTAAAATTGCTAC
Organism: Flavobacteriaceae bacterium; assembly: GCA_002709185.1. Next base: position 394 of record PAQB01000016.1, on the reverse strand, counting down.
AGAAGTTGGTTAAACAACGCCGCGACAGTGCGGAAATTTTCACCCAACAGAACCGTCCAGACTTGGCTGCTCCAGAAATGTCAGAAGTGGAAATTATCAGTCAATTTTTACCCGAAATGCTCTCCGAGGAAGCTGTTGAAAAAGCGGTTATGAGTGCCATTCAAAAACTAGGTGCGGAAGGCATGAAAGATATGGGTAGAGTCATGGGCTCACTTAGTAAAGAACTGGCTGGAAAATCCGATGGAAAAACAATTTCCACATTGGTTAAGAAACATTTAATGCCCTAAAGACATAAAATGGCTGCGTAGCTCAATTGGATAGAGCACTGGATTTCGGCTCCAGCGGTTGTAGGTTCGACTCCTGTCGCAGTCACGATTTATCCCCAAAAATAATA
>PAQB01000015.1 GCA_002709185.1 Flavobacteriaceae bacterium | reverse complement strand
ATGTGAGGGGTAACCCCTTCAAGCGCCATAATGGCTTCAATATTTTTATAAACCACAGCGCCATGATGTCCCTCGGCACCTACCAAGTTGACCATCACACCACAGGTTTTATTTTTAGTGGAACCCAATGGCAAATTAAGAATAGCTCTCAGATGTTGTTCAAATTGTGAGGTCTGGCTGGCTTCAATGGTTTGATGTCCAGAATTGTGAGGTCGTGGCGCCACTTCATTGATAAGAATGTCATCATTTTGTGTCAAGAACATCTCCACAGCAAGCAGTCCCACATGTTTAAATGCCTTGGCTGTTTGAAGGGCTACTTCTGTTGCTTTTTTTGCTACGGATTGTGGAATTCTTGCCGGACAAAGGACATATTCTACCTGGTTGGCCTCGGGATGAAATTCCATTTCGACTACAGGATAGGACTTGACCTCGCCCTTAGGGTTTCTTGCGACAATAACGGCCAATTCGTTTTTAAAAGGAATAAGGTCTTCAGCGATACATTCCCCATTGGGGAGTTGGTCAAAATCGGAGTGCTTTCGGATAATTTTCACCCCATTTCCATCATAGCCAAAGCGTGCACTTTTCCAAACAAATGGGAGGGATTGAACATTCTCTGAAACGGCCTTTTCTAATGTACTTTTGTTTTTGTAGGCCTTAAATGCTGCGGTGGGCAACTGGTGTTTTGTGTAGAACCTTTTTTGTTCGGCCTTGTTTTGTATGGTTGCAAGTGTGTTAGAATCTGGATAAACTCTGACCCCTTTTTTTTCCAATGCCTTGAGCGCTTCTACATTTACATTTTCAATTTCTATAGTCAGGGTATCTACTTTTTGTCCAAAGTTGAAAACGGTTTCAAAATCCATTAAATCTCCCTGCACAAAGTGATTGCAAGCCAATCTACTTGGGGCCTCATTACTGGGGTCCAAAACGCTAGTATTGATATCAAATTTTCGGGTGTTGTAAAGCATCATTTTTCCCAGCTGACCGCCCCCTAGAATACCGAGTTTATGTTTGGAAGAAAAATACTGCAAATCCATAAAAATTGAATTGTGAAACAAAAATACACTTAAAAATGGAATCCCCCATTAAAATGTCATTCGAAAAGACGATTTGGCTTCTGCATTTGATTATATTTGTGAACTAATTTAGTTCAAAACAAAAACGCAAATTTTTGTTGTTTTTATGTAAATCAATTACCCATATAGATGTTAAATATTGTTTTATTTGGCCCTCCAGGTGCAGGCAAAGGCACCCAAGCTAATTTTTTAAAATCGACTTTTAATTTAGTTCACATTTCTACAGGAGATGTGTTCAGAAAAAACATTAAAAATCAGACTCCTCTAGGAATTTTAGCCCAATCTTATATCGATAGAGGGGCTTTAGTTCCTGATCAGGTTACCATCGACATGTTGAGTGATGAGGTCTCTAAAAACACAACAGGTAAAGGGTTTATTTTTGATGGTTTTCCAAGAAATATCGTTCAGGCAGATGCCTTAGATTCTGTATTGTCAAAACACAGTGCCCAAGTCGATGCTATGATTGCTTTGGAAGTTGAAGACGAAATCCTTGTTAAGCGTCTATTAAAGCGTGGAGAAACAAGTGGTCGTTCAGATGACTCATCAGAAGAGATTGTTCGAAATCGCATCAAAATTTATTATTCTGAAACTGCGATTTTAAAGTCTTATTATGAAGCTAAAGGCCGATACCATGGCGTGGATGGTGTGGGCGAGATTGAAGCCATTACAGAACGTTTAAACGCTGTAGTCAATACGCTATAAATAATTTCAATGACTGAGGGGAATTTTGTAGACTATATCAAGATGTATGTTTGCTCCGGTAATGGAGGCAAGGGCTCTGTGCATTTGCACCGCGAAAAATACATCACCAAAGGGGGTCCTGATGGAGGCGATGGAGGACGTGGTGGTCATATCATTCTCAAAGGCAATCAAAATCTTTGGACCCTCCACCATTTAAAGTTTAAAAAACATTTTAGAGCAGGACATGGTGCGCATGGCAGTAAAAGTCGAAGTACTGGCGCAGATGGTAGCGATATTTATATTGAGGTTCCTCTGGGCACTGTTGTAAAAGACAATGAAACAAATAATATACTTTTTGAAATTACAACCCACGGTCATGAAGTTGTATTGTGCCAAGGCGGAACGGGAGGTCGTGGCAATTGGCATTTTAAATCCTCAACGAATCAAACCCCACGCTATGCTCAACCAGGAATGCCTGGGGAAGAAAAAAATGTAACCATTGAGTTGAAAATTTTAGCAGATGTTGGTTTGGTTGGATTTCCCAATGCTGGAAAATCAACTTTACTTTCAGTTGTAACCGCAGCCAAACCAAAGATTGCTGATTACGAATTCACCACTTTAAAACCCAATTTAGGCATTGTTGACTATAGAGACTACCAATCTTTTGTGATGGCAGATATTCCCGGAATTATCGAGGGTGCTGCAGAAGGCAAGGGCCTTGGGCATTATTTTTTAAGACACATTGAAAGAAATTCTATTTTGTTGTTTTTGATTCCTGCCGATGCCAATGATGTTAGACAACAATATGATATTTTATTGGATGAACTAAAGCGTTACAACCCTGAAATGTTAGACAAAGAACGCTTGGTGGCCATTTCCAAAAGTGATCTTCTGGACCATGAATTACAAACAGAGCTCAAAGCTGAATTAGACAAGGTATTACCCGTAGACTATTTATTCATTTCGTCGGTTGCTCAAACTGGGATCATGGCCCTGAAAGATTTGCTCTGGGAGCAATTGAACAAGTAGCACACCAGTATTGGTTCGATTTTCAATGTAGACGCTGTTTTAATTTTTATGAAAAAATTTAGTTTTTTTTGGGCCTTTCTGTTTGCAATTACAATGCTAAACGCACAATCTGTTTCAAAGACAGATTTTGGTGTTTTAGAATCCAATTATAAGCTCCAATTAAAAAATAATCCCAACAATCTACTCGCTTTGGAAGCCCTGGGTGATTTGTACGGGGCTCACGGCAAGTGGCAACAAGCTTCAGAGTTGTACAAACAACTTTTAGAGCGAAATTCTGAGAATGCAGCTTACCACTTCAAATATGGAGGCGTTCTGGGTATGATGGCAAAAGAAGGTTCAAAATTTAAAGCCCTTAGCCTAATTAGTCAAGTTAAAAAAGCCTTTTCAAAAGCGGAAATTTTAGACCCAAATCATTGGCTGGTTCAATGGGCTCAAGTAGAATTTTATGCCCAACTACCGGCTATTTTAGGGGGTAGTTTTGAAAAAGCCTGGACCCACGCTGAGCACTTGGAACAATTGTCACAAATTAATGGATTATTTGCAAAAGCCTATATCTCCAATCTTCAAAACAACGCTAAAAACGCAAAAACATACAGTTTAAAAGGCTTGTCTCTACTTTCTAAGTCGGAATGTTATAAGGCCGAATTTGATTCGAAGCTTTCTTGTATTCCCCATAGCAATAATCTACATTATGATATAGGTCTAGCTTTTGAGCGTTACACTTTTAATTTAGAAGAATCCATTAATTTTTTTGTTAAATATATTGAAGACTATACGCCCAAAGATCGTGTAGCATTGGATCAAGTCCACCTAAAAATTGCCAAAATATATATCAAACCAAACCAGATTGAATTGGCTTTGCAAAACATTGATAAGGCTTTACAAATCAACCCAGATTTTGAAAACGCAAAGCTTGAAAAAAAACAAATTTTGAGTCATAAGCAACGATAAATATGAAGCCTAAAGCTTATATTTACTTTAAATAAACAGTTATGAAGGTTCATTTTATTGCCATTGGTGGCGCTGCAATGCACAATCTTGCATTGGCTTTGCATTTGAAAGGCTTTGAGGTTAGTGGCAGTGATGATGCTATTTTTGATCCTTCAAAAGCGCGTTTAAAGGCCTATGGTCTTTTACCCGAAGTCCTGGGTTGGTTTCCTGAAAAAATAACCTCAGATTTAGACGCTATTATCCTCGGGATGCATGCAAAAATAGACAACCCGGAACTGATAAAAGCACAAGCATTAGGTGTAAAAATATACTCCTATCCAGAATTTATTTACGAACAATCTAAAGAGAAAACACGGGTAGTTATCGGCGGTAGTCATGGCAAAACTACCATTACAGCCATGATACTTCATGTGCTTGATTACCACGGTCGGTCTTGTGATTATATGGTAGGTGCGCAGCTGGAAGGATTTGATGTTATGGTACAATTATCGGATGACAATGATTTTATAGTGTTAGAAGGGGATGAGTATTTGAGTTCACCTTTGGATTTAAGACCAAAGTTCCACCATTATAAACCCAATATTGCTCTAATTACCGGAATTGCTTGGGACCACATTAATGTGTTTCCAACGTATGAAAACTATAAAGCGCAATTTTCAATTTTTATAGATTCTATTATAAATGGCGGAAGCATTAGTTACAATAAAGAAGATGCTGAAGTCAGACAACTTGTTGAATACAGTGAGAATCCCATACGAAAGTTTCCCTACAAAACTCCCGAGCACACCATTGAAGCGGGTGTGACTTATTTAGAAACAGATGAAGGTCCCATTCCTTTAGAAGTCTTTGGGGCCCATAATCTCAATAATATAGCAGGTGCCAAATGGATCTGTCAGCATATGGGGATTGATGAAATGGATTTTTATGAGGCCATCGGGTCCTTTTCAGGCGCCAGTAAGCGTCTTGAAAAAATAGCAAGCCACAAATCTACGGTTGTTTATAAAGACTTTGCACATGCTCCCAGTAAAGTTACTGCCACTACAGCTGCGGTAAAGGCGCAATACCCTCACAAGCGCCTGTTGGCCTGTTTGGAATTGCATACTTATAGCAGCCTGAATGAATCTTTTATAGGAAACTATAAAAATGCCTTAGAAAAAGCCGATGAAGCCGTGGTTTTTTATGCACCAAAGGCTTTAGAAATAAAACGAATGAAAGCCTTAGACCCCGCCCAAATTACAAAGGCTTTTGAACATCCCAATTTAAAGATTTACACAGAGCCTTTGGCTTTTCAGGATTTTTTAAAACAGCAAAGTTACACCAATACCGCGCTTCTCTTAATGAGTTCAGGGAATTATGGTGGGTTGAATTTTGACAGCTTAAAAACCATGATTATGTAGCACAACTATAACTTCAAAAAACAACATTATGCCCCATAAAAACCTCACCATTAAGCAATGGTCTCCTTCCGATCAACCCAGAGAAAAATTAAGAGATCAAGGCGCTCGATTTTTAAGTAATGCAGAGCTTATTGCCATTCTCATTGGCTCTGGAACCCTAGACGTTAGTGCGGTAGATTTGTCTAAAATTATATTGTCCAGTGTCCAAAATAATTTGAATGCTTTGGGTAAACTGTCTTTAAAAAAGCTCATGCAATTTAAAGGAATAGGGGAGGCCAAAGCGATCAAAATTACAGCCGCTATGGAGCTCGGTAGACGGCATAAATCTGCTCAAATCCAGAGACGTTTAAAAATATCTTCAAGTCAAACCGTTTTTGACATCATGCAACCTTTGTTGGGGAGCTTAGAACATGAGGAATTCTGGGTCATATATTTAAACAACTCAAATTCGGTACTACACAAGCTTCAAATCAGTAAAGGCGGCATTACAGGAACTGTCGTAGACGTGCGTTTAATTTTGAAGAAAGCCATAGAGCTTGCTGCAGTAGCCATTATTCTTGTTCACAACCATCCTTCCGGAACCCTGCGACCTAGTGATGCAGATCGAGATGTGACTCAAAATCTAAAAAAGGCAGCTTCTACATTAGAGATTAAGGTTTTGGACCATCTTATTCTCACAGAAAAAACTTATTTTAGTTTCGCGGATGAAAATATGCTTTAATGTTTTTAATTTATACACCTGAAGTTACAAGCAGGCTCAAATTTGTGTTTAAACAAGTTTGTACCCGAATGTTGGGTCTTCCCATTGACTTTACAAATGTGATAGAAACATTCATAGCACATGAGGGACTCAAAATGTCTTACGGGTCCCAACCTCTAGGAACTGAGTTTTTTGTGAAAAGCCATGGTTTGTTATTTGAGCAGGGCATCTCAGATGTTGATATTTATGTGCAAGATTGGCAAGATACCAAGTGTTTTTTTAATGCAGGTGAAAAAAGCCACCTACCATTCGATATTTTTTCGGCGGCTTTTTATATGCTCAGCCGCTATGAGGAATACCTACCCCATGTTAAGGATGCCTATGGCCGTTTCACAAAAAAAGACAGTATTGCCTATCAATATCATTTTTTAGACCAACCTGTGGTTGATATTTGGGTTCATTATTTTCAAATGGCACTTCAGCGCCATTTCCCGGGACACAAATTTCAAAAACGCCAATATTCTGTGGCTCCTGTAATTGATGTTCCCATGGCCTATTATTTTAAAAATAAAGGTTTAATGCGAACCATAGGAGGCGTATTTTTAGATTTGGTTAATTTAAGATTCAAATTATCATACGATCGATTTTTCGTGTTATTTGGGTTTAAAAAAGACCCCTATGATAATTTTAAATGGATTGTAAACCGTCAGAAAAAAAGCAATCAAAAGTTTAATATTTTCTTTCTTGTCGGCGACTATACAACTTACGACAAGAATATCAATACGAATAAGAAGGCTTTTATGGCGCTTATAAAATCCATGCGCGACTATTGTGAGGTTGGATTGAAATCTTCATTTATGGCCTTAGAAGACCTTTCTATACTCAAATCTGAAAAAAAGTGTTTGGATGGTATTTTGAATACTGCGACTGAAAAAGTAAGGGGTTCATTTTCCAAAGTTAACCTTCCTACAACGTACCGAAACTACGTAGAATTGGAAATTAAAAAGGACTATTCAATGGGATATCCAGACACCATTGGTTTTCGAGCAGGTAGCTGTTCGCCATTTCTGTTTTATGACATTGACTTTGAAGTGCAAACCCCCCTAATGATTCATCCCTATCAACTCATGGATTTTTCCCTTTTAAAGCACGAATCATTTTTAGACAAAAAAGAAACACTTGAGAAAGCCATGGCACAAGTGAAATTGGTAGGGGGAGTATTTACGCCTATCTTTCACAATTACAGTTTTAGTGATTTGGAACGTTGGCAAGACTTTAAATCTTTATTCAATATAATTTTAGAATCTACAGCAGATGTATCAGCATAAGCAGCATATTTTTTTTGATTTGGACCATACGCTCTGGGATTTTGATAAAAATTCAGCACTCACATTTCAAAAGCTTTTTAAACGTCATGACATTCCTTTGAGTTTAGAAAGGTTTTTGGAAGTCTATGTGCCCATCAATTTAAATTATTGGAAGTTGTACCGTGAAGAAAAAATTAATAAAGAAGCCTTGCGCTTTTCAAGATTAGATGATGCTTTTAGGGTCTTGAATATTTCCGTGACTCCAGAGCTAATTCATATTTTATCTGATGAGTACATATCCTTTTTATCCACTTTCAATCATTTATTTGATGGAACCTTAGAAATTTTAGAATACCTCAAACCCAAATATAAATTACACATCATAACCAATGGTTTTAAAGAAGTACAGCATGGCAAATTAAAAAAATCTGGAATTGCACCTTATTTTGAGACCGTTACTAACTCTGAAATGGTGGGTGTTAAAAAGCCTAACCGGAAAATATTTGACCATGCTTTGGCCCTTGCCAAGGCGGACATAGATGCCAGTTTAATGATTGGCGATAATCTTGAAGCTGATATTTTAGGTGCTAAAAATATGGGTATGGATGCACTTTGTTTTAATTACCACAAAGCTAAAATCCCTGAGGGCATCGTCGTTATTGATAAGCTATCTGAACTCAAAAAATTCCTTTAAATTAAAAAAATACTATCTTCATGCCAAAACCCTATATGATGAAAAATTTGTTGAACATAACAATTACACTCTTTATTATTTTTCAAGCTTCCTTTGAGGCACAAACAGATTTGAATCAGTATAAATATGTTTCAGTTCCCGATCGCTTTGATTTTTTAAAGACCAGTGACCAATATCAATTGAGTTCATTGACCCAGTTTTTATTGACCAAAAAAGGATTTACTGTCCTGGAATCTATTGAAAATTACCCCTCTGATTTGGCCGCCAACAGTTGCTTGTTATTAGATGTGAATGTTGAAAAAATAAAAGGATTTTTAAAAACAAAACTTGAAGTGCAGTTTATAAATTGCAAAAAAGAGGTGGTTTTTAGATCGGCTATTGGCACTTCAAAAGAAAAAGATTTCAAAATGGCCTACCATCAAGCTCTTAGAGCTGCATTTGATTCCATGGAAGCACTTAATTATAATTATGAAGCAAGCGCTACAATTGATATTTCTGCACCAATTGAGACGTCAACAGCTGTTTTGCCAAAACCTAGTGCTCAGACGTCTTCAGCGCCCGTTGTTGCTGCTAGCGTTGATCCGGTTGATTCGCCAGAGCTTCCTAAGACTTTAATTGTTTCGACAGCTTATGGTTATGATATCACTGATGCCAACGGCAGGGTCCTTTATTCAATACACCCAACCATGGAAGAAGGGGTTTTTATCATTGACAAGCTTCCGGGCATTGCCTATAAACGTGGAAAGCGTTGGGTGCGGGAGTACGTTCTTGAAAAAAAGACGGTTATCGAACCTTTGATCCCTTAATTTCAGTAATTGTATTTGTCTTTCCAGCGTTGCTTAAGAAACTCTCTTTGAACTTGTTCTCGACTGTTTTNNCCAGGTGAATAAAACTTTGTATTTTCCAAGCCCTCTGGTAAAAANTCTTGAATCACAAAATTTTTATCAAATTCATGCGCATATTTATAGTCGNNGCCATAACCCATTGATTTCATCANTTGNGTTGGCGCATTTCTCAAATNCAAGGGGACACTGGNATTTCCAGTTTCCTTTACCGAAGCCATGGCTTTGTTGATGGCTTGATAAGCTGCATTACTTTTTGGTGAGCANGCNAAGTAGGTAGCGCATTGACTTAAAATTATTCGAGACTCAGGGAGTCCTATAGCTGCTACGGCTTGCATCGTTGAATTGGCCATGACAAGGGCTGTGGGATTGGCATTTCCGATGTCTTCACTGGCTAAAATCAAAAGCCGCCTGGCAATGAATTTGACATCTTCACCACCGGCAAGCATTCGTGCGAGCCAGTATACGGCTGCATTGGGATCACTGCCCCGGATAGATTTGATAAAGGCCGATATAATGTCGTAGTGTTGGTCGCCTGTTTTATCGTAAATAATTTGGTTATTTTGAACCTTATTCTGTACAAAATCATTTGAAATTATAATTTTTTTTCCGCTTTCCGAATTGACGATTAGCTCAAAGATATTGAGTAATTTACGCGCATCACCTCCCGATAATTTGATCAAAGCTTCGGTTTCTTGAAGTTTGATATTTTTCTTTACAAGAGCTTCATCTGTTTTAAGTGCGCGTTCTAATAGAGCCTTGAGATCGGCTTTATCAAATGGGTTTAAAGTGTAAACTTGACAGCGCGATAACAAGGCTGAGATGACTTCAAAACTTGGATTTTCAGTGGTCGCACCGATGAGAGTCACCCAGCCTTTTTCTACGGCTTGTAATAAAGAGTCTTGTTGAGATTTGCTAAAACGGTGAATTTCATCAATAAATAAAATGGGATTTTTTGTGGTAAAAAGACCTCCTTTTTGCTTGGCTTTTTCAATGACTTCTCGGACCTCTTTTACCCCTGAGTTGATTGCGCTGAGGGTGTAAAATGGCCGTTCGGATGATTTGGCAATGATGTTGGCTAGTGTGGTCTTTCCGACGCCTGGAGGCCCCCATAAAATCATAGACGGGATCAATCCTTGCTGCAAAGCTTTTGTAAGCGCTCCATTTTTCCCAATGAGGTGTCGTTGGCTTATATAATCTGCGAGTGTGCTAGGGCGAAGGCGTTCTGCGAGCGGTGTATTCATATCACAAAATAAACTTTTTTTTTAAGTTATTTCAACTTTTGTATTTTTATGTAAATGAAGTCAAATTATTCATTTCAGTTCACAACTGGCGTTTTAGGCTATCCGCTCTTATTTTTATTATTGATATGGGTGGTTTTCTGGGCTGAACTCCGCTTTGGCCTAGATTTAAAATCTTATGGAATTTATCCCCGTACAACAAAGGGTCTTGTTGGCGTTTTTTCTAGTGTTTTTATTCATGGATCTCTATCCCATTTATACCATAACAGTCTGCCTTTGTTTGTACTTTCTATGGCTTTATTTTATTTTTATAAACCATTGGCCTGGCGGCTTATTTTTTGGGGAATTATTTTCTCAGGCCTATTGACATGGTGTATTGGAAAATCGGCCTACCACATTGGTGCTAGTGGTTTAGTTTATGTTTTAATGAGCTTTTTATTGTTCAAAGGTTTGCTTTCTAAACATTACCGCTTGATAGCGCTTTCGCTTGTTGTGGTGTTCCTATATGGCGGCATGTTATGGTACATTTTTCCTGTGAAAGAAAAAATGTCTTGGGAAGGACACTTTTCGGGCTTTGTCGTAGGTCTTTTCTTCGCATTCTTATTTAAATCACATCTTCCAAATTCAGAATCTTATGCTTGGGAATCCGAGGATTATGATGTCTCTCAGGATCCATTTTTGCAGCAATTTGATGCTGATGGTAATTTTATTGATAAGGGGGAACCCGAACAGTCTTCAGAAGATATAAAGATCAATTATAACTACAAGTCAGATGATTGACGTTGGCGGACCGCTTCGTACAAAAATACACCACAAGCGACCGAAACATTTAAAGATGCGATGTTACCAAACATTGGAAGTTTGGCTTTGGCATTCGCTATTTTTAATACGGATGGGGTAATACCTTTGCCCTCTGAACCCATCACAATGGCACAGCCTTTTGTGAAATCTGTAATGTATAGTGAGTTCTCGGTTTTTTCAGTTGCAGCAATAATTTTTATGTCTGAGGCTTGAAAATAGTACAAGGCATCTTTGATGTGATCAACTTTGCATATTGGAATATTAAAAACAGCGCCTGCACTTGTTTTAATGGTGTCTCCATTTATTGGTGCACTGCCTTTTTTTTGTATGATAATGCCGTCAACTCCCGTACATTCAGCGGTTCTTATGATGGCTCCGAAGTTACGGACATCACTCAATTGATCCAACACTAAAAATAGAGGGTGTTGCTTCGTCTCTTTTACTGCGGTTACCAAGGTATCTAAATCGTAAAAAGAAATGGGGGACATTTGTGCTACCGCGCCCTGATGGTTGCTAGGCGTTAGTCTGTTTAGCTTTTCAACTGGCACATAACTAAAATTAAGGCCTTTTTTTCGAATCTTATTTTCTAGTTTACCAAACAACTCACCTTTAAGACCTTTTTGCAAGAATATTTTGTCTATAGACTTATCGGCTTCAATGGCTTCCAATATGGCACGCAATCCGTAAAGTTTGGTTTCTTTTTGCATGCTGTAAAAATACAATTTTATTTAGTTGTGATGTTATAAAAAAGACGGGCAACTGCCCGTCTTTTTTATAATTTCAAAGCGTCGTTTATTTGAGTACAACTTTTTGCTGCACCGACGAATTTCCTTGATTTATTTTTAAAATATAAACCCCTCTTGCTAAGGATGAGGTTTTTATTTGACCTCTTGTTACAGCATTTCTAGAATTAATAGTTTTTTTATAAACTTGACGACCTTGTACATCATAAAGTGAAACATAGGTAGGTTTTGAAGTCTGAGTAGGTAATTTAAAATTGATTATGTCTATGGTTGGGTTTGGCCAAACATTTAGTGAATATAAACTATTTTCGTAAACCGAAAATGTGGAGGAGTCAATACCCGATATTATGAGTGTGAAATCTTGAGAAAAGCCAGTTAAAAATCCTTTATGATTGATGTCAAAATCATAGCCCCCAGAGGCATTGTAGACCTCTATTTTTTCCACATTGTCAACAATGTTATCTCCAGTTGTAGCAGTATTTGAGGGGTTTTCAGGATCGAGTTTCCATGGAAAATATTGCCCTTCAGTATCTGAAATTCGTAGATCTAAATCATTTACCAGTACAGGTTCACGATAATTTAACATATTTTCAGCGGTGGAGTTGTATACTTCACCATCTGGATCTGTCCATGCTAGGGTTGCTGTTAAATCTTCGCCTTCAATGGCTTGAAAACTTAATTGGAAGCTTTCTCCTTGAGCAAGGTTTCCCTCGTATATCAGGGACGTAATGCCATTCTCAGTAATGCAGGTTGCGGCTTCTTTGGCGTTTATCAATCCCCATCCATATTTATAGTCTGGTCCGTCTGCGCCAAAGAAATTAGTATCACATTCATCCGCTGTATGAATTAACAGCCCACGCATAGAAGCAGATTTTAAGTAGGATGAATTTACATTATAGTTGTGCTCCTGTAACAAAACGATAGCACCCGTCGTCCCTGGTGCCGACATAGAGGTACCACTCTTACTGTCATAATCAGAATCGCTGTCTGAATCTGAAGAATAAACGGATTGCCCTTTGTTTGAAATATCCGGTTTAATACGCCCATCATCCGTTGGTCCCCAAGAACTGAAATCTGTCATTTCTACACTTTCGGGGCCAGTGTAATTTGATACACTTTTTACAGCCGCTACAATCAATGCATTCTTTGAGGTTTTATTTCCGTAGAGCAGGTCATATCTAGAGGGAGCATTGTCTCCTTCATTACCGGCTGAAATTACTGGGAGATAGTAGTCTGCTAAATATAAAATATTATCAATTTGTTTTGCGCTGGATCCATATTTCCCATAGCCATAGACGCCGTAAATGACATCTCCTGTTTCTGAATTTATTGGTAGTGCCCCATAAGAGTGATTGGAAACTAAGAGACCTTGGGCTGCCTCTGAAGCCATTTCAGAGTACATATTGGCAGAATCGTAACCATTAACCGTTGCGTTTATGGCGTACCCTCTGGCGTTGGAGTTGTCTATTCCATTGGCAATGATGGTTCCCGTAACGTGTGTTGCGTGAGATGTGTACTCATCAGACTCTGTGAAGGCACCGTTTAAAACATTAACCCTTCCAACAAGTGCTTCGTGGGATCCTCTAATGTAACCATTTACTTCCCAAACTCCAGCTGTGATACCATTGCCGGTAAGATCTAAACCTAAGCTACCTCCATCGAATAAATGATTGGCACGAGATGTTATTGTTGATCCAAAATTATCTACAGTATAATATAATGGCATGCCGAGCTCATCCAAACCGTCCAGAAATGCTATTCGACCATTTTTTAATGTTACAGTTGGAGGAAATTTTGAAATTGCTTTGTTATAGCTCTCAAAATATTTATTGGAAAGATCGTTGGACATTTGCAGTAGTTTTTGCTTTTGAGATTCAGGTAAAACTAATTCGCTCCGCTTTATGTTTTGAGTAAAGAGCATTTGTGAGATAAAAACTATAATAAGGAAAATATTGTTTGTCATTTTTTAAATTTTAATTTAAAAAAAAAGGAAGCATATAAATATACTTCCTTTTTGTATAACTTAATTCTATTTAACAAATATTTTATATATTCATTACCAAAAATTAATTTATTGCTTAGTGAACCTATAGGTTGTGGTTTGAGGTGCTCCACAATCGCTATACGCATCATTTGTGAATGAGACTTCAAACATTGAGTCATCTGCAGGGTCATAAGACGTAGGTGCATCTGCATTTGTAAACCACAGATTTCCTCCACAAGAACAATTACATTGAGTTCCTTCACCAGCCATTAATATTTGGCCACAATTCAATTCAAATGTGAATGCGTTTGGTGTTGAACAGTAATTGATGTAGTTAGGTGTGTCGAATGTTCTTTGAGTTGCATTGCCGGTAACTGTTGTAACTGAAACAATCGCACCATCGTTAAGTGTAGGACCATCGACATAAGGCGTGATTTCCTCTATCAAATAATCCCCTGTAAAATCAGCTTCAATTGGACACGAAGGATTCATAGTGATTGATATTGTAGTATCAAATCCAGCTAAGTTTGAACCTTCAACGGCCACTAGATTTAAAACTAAAACTTGACCAGCAACTACGTTAGTTACTTCTCCATAAACATTAAATGAAGCAGCGTAAGAGTCTGCATCAATTGATGTATTCATATCCATTGAATAGGAATTTGGTAAAGCAGTTGTTAAATCCTGATCTACTTCAACCACGAAACCACGTGGAGATGGAGATGCATCAGAAACAACAATTCCTACCTCAAAAGCTGACCCCGCCTCAACAGGATAGGTAGCAGTAGTTTGAGTGAAATATGAAATGCTCTCCCCGCTGTAAACGTCTGCTTGTTTCTCATCACAAGAGAAAAAAACAAAAGCAAAAAGCGGTAAAATTAAATATGCTATTTTTTTCATAACTATTATTTTTTAAAAATTAATATCCTGGATTTTGAGTTATATTATCATTTGCAAAAATCTCATCTTGTGGAATTGGCATTACCCATCTGTGATCAGTTGCAGGGAGTTGACATGCTCCAGAAGCAGCACCACAGTCATCTGTTGGTGTTCTGTCAATTGATTTACCATAACGTCTCATATCATAATATCTATGACCCTCAAACGCTAGCTCAATACGTCTAACGTCTTCTATTATAGATAAAGCTTCAGCCGTAGTGGCAAATGAACCATCTCCAAGATAACCTCTGTTTACTCCTAATAGATTCATGTCTGCAGATGATAAAGCTAATTCTCCGATTCTTGCGTAAGCTTCAGATCTGATACAAACCATTTCACTAGTTCTAAAAACTTTGATGTCGTTTAAACCAAAATTAGCAGCAGTACCTAGGTATTTGCCGATGGTCGGAACTGCGATTGTTGCTGTTGCTAAATCTAAACAAACCCCAAATCTTGGATCATTAGGTGATGTGGCTAAAAGTCTGAACAACAAGTCATTAGACATAGAGAAAAATACATCTCCATTTGTATCTTGAAACAGTGTTCCAACAGCACCATCACCAGTTGTACGCTTAAGCTTAAATACCACTTCATTTTCAGAAGCATCTGTCCAGATGTCTGGGTATTCCGTAGCGGTAGCAAGTGGTACATTGCTTATGACTTGAGAGGCCGCAGAAATAGCTGTGGCATAATCCCCTTGATAAAGCGCGACCCTGGCTTGTAGTGCGTTTAACGCATTAACTGTCAGGCGTGTATTGTCTGTATAACTTACATCAAGTAAACCGAGCGCGGCATTTATGTCGGCATTTATGAAATTATAGTTCTCAGCAACTGTATTTCTACTAGGTTGTTGCAAAACAACTACGTAGTCAATATTAGGAACTCCTAATTCACTTGAATCGCCATCATAAGATACTCCGAATGATCTTAAAAGATCGAAATGGGATAGGGCTCTTAAACCGAGGCATTCCGCTTTGATACGATCTTTTTGGACCTCTTCATCAGCGGTTTGAGCAGGAATCCCATCAATAATATTCAAGATTCTGTTGGCTCTATTGATAACATTGTACAAGTTGAACCAAATCCCAGTTGGTGAGTTAGATCCAGAATTAATGTCCCAAGTATGATCTTGAACACCCTGTCCTCTGTTGTCTGCAGGCAATCTGAGGTCGTCTGTAAACCTTGAGGAATATGCAATTAAGTTTGTGCCGGAGACTGTTCCATAAAGTCCAATAGCTGCTTTTTCTAAATCTGCTACTGAAGTAATTGCATTGGATTCTAAAATCTCGTCATCTGGCTCTACATTATAGGCGTCTTCACAAGAAGTAAATAACAGGCCTACAAAGAATAAAAATTTAAATATATTTTTCATAATTCTTTTAATTAAAATTGAATGTTTAAACCGAAAGTGTATATAGTGGGCATTGGATATTCGTAACCTGCTATATTGTTGTTGTCTTCAGGATCAAATCCTGTAAAGTTCGTCCAAGTTTTGAGATTTTGAACCATTCCGTAAATACGTAAAGATTCAAATAAGTCAAATCCTTTCATGTATTTTTTAGGAAGTGTATATCCAACAGTTAGGTTTCTCCATTTGGTAAAAGATGCATCTTCAATGTCTTTTGAAGAAAACTGTCTAGGATACAAGTAACTTTGAATCTCTGTTACGTCACCTGGTTGTTGCCACATTGTATTCATGATTGTGGAAAGGTTAAACTGAGAAAAGTTGTGGTTTTCTTGGAAAAATGATTGGTTGTTAAACCTGTAGTACTCATCAGCAAAAGTGAAAAGGGTTGAGAAGTCAAATGCCCCCAAAGTCCCTCTAAGTCCAAATCCACCAGTCCACTCAGGGTTAAAACTCCCCCAATTGGCAGTAGAGTTATTATCACTAAAGCTATTTGTAACGTTTCCATCACCATCATAATATAATGGTTCACCATTGGCAGGATTAACTCCAGCCCATCCTACTACGTAATGGCTTCCAAGGGGAAGTCCTTCTCTAATAATAGAAGTACCAGACTCAAACTCGCTAACTTGACCTAAATCTAAGATTTCGTTCTTGTTGTGGTTAAAATTACCATAAACATCCAAGCTGAAGTTATCATTGTCAATTACATTAACATTTAAGTCAACATCGATACCAGCATTTCTCATAGATCCAGCGTTGTTTTGAATACTTGAGAAACCAGAAGTTAAACTTAGTGTGTAGTCTACAAAAAGATCAACTGTTTTATTGTTATAATATTCAATAGAACCAGATACTTTGTAATCAAACAAATCGAAATCTACACCGACGTTAAACATTTGAGCAGTTTCCCACTTGAGTTCTGGATTTCCAATCGCCGCAACTCCAATTCCAGTTACACCACCGTAGGATAATTGTCCATACTGTGTTTCAGCAGCATAATCAGCTACCGCAGCTTGGTTACCTGCGGTACCATAACTTGCTCTAAGCTTTAGATTATCAACATAAGAAACATCTTTCATAAAATCTTCTTTGGAAATATTCCATCGTCCAGCAAGAGAGTAAAATGTACCCCATTGATTATCGTCAGAAAATTTTGAAGAAGCATCACGACGTATGGAAGCTGAAAAACCTAATTTCGAGTCATAATCGTAATTTGCAATTGCAAATGCAGAGAATAATCCGCGAACTACTTTTGATCCACCAACGACAGGAATCAGTTCGTTTTCAGGAGTTCCAGGAGTAATTCCAGCAGGATAACCTACTAGTAAAGGATTGATTCCATAGCCTCTCATGCTTGAGCTTCTAAAGTTTTGTTTGTAATATTCTGTGAACAAAGATACATCTACAGAGTGAACATCATCATATACATTCGCCCACTGCAATTTGTTTGTAGCAGTTATTCTTGAATTGTAGTTATTAGACTCGCCATAGTCCCCTTCGTTACCTGGCGTAACAATGCCACCATAGTATGTGGCTGGGTCAGAATAATCTATAAAGTTGTCTTGAGAATAGTCAATACCAAGGTCTGTTCTGAAACTGATGTTCTTCATCACAGCTGTTTCAAAAAATCCTTGAGCGATTATTTTTACTTGTTGGTTGTTGTTACCATTGACAAGTAATTCCTCAAGCGAATTTCCACCTACAAAACCTGGACCTGTGATTAAAAATCCATCCTCATCTCTTAGAGACTGGTAAGGCTGCGCTAGGTAGGCAGCAGCAAATGGATTTTGCAGTGCAATACCATTTTCAGAACTGATAAAGTTTGACTTAGAAAAACCTAAAGAAGTATTCACTCCAAATTTAGATTTATCACTAAGTTTATTTTCAAAGTTACCTCTCAAAGTAAAACGCTGTAAGTTCGATCTTTCCGCTACACCATCTTGCTCAAAATAGCTCATACTTGTGAAATATCTTGAGTTTTCGTCACCACCTGAAATCGCAATTTCATGGTTTTGCGTTATACCCGTTCTAAAAAATACATCTTTCCAATTGGTATTGGTTTGTGCAAGCTCGCTAATTTCAGCATCGGTCAAACCAGCGCCAGCACCACTTCCAACAGTTCTTTGAAATTCTAAGATTTCTTGAGAATTCATCATTTCAAAAGGAGCATCACCAATTTCAGTGATACCATATTGGGTTTTATAAGTAACGGATGTTTTTTGATTGTAATTACCTTTTTTGGTAGTAATTAAGATTACACCGTTTGCACCTCTAGATCCAAAAGGAGCAGTTGCAGACGCATCTTTCAAAACAGAAACGGATGCGAAGTCATTTGCATTTAAAGCGGCAAAATCACCTGCAGTAATCTGTATGCCATCCACAATGTATATAGGGGCAGAACTTCCATTTATGGAACCGTTACCTCTAATTCTTACCCTTGCAGCGGCACCAGGTTGTCCTGATCCGGAAAAAACTTGCACACCAGGCGCTTGACCTTGAAGAATTTGGTCAAAAGAAGCCAACGGTACATTTTCAATTGTTTCACTAGTAACTACAGAAACAGCACCGGCGACCTTTTGTTTGTCAACGCTGCCATATGCAACTAAAACAACTTCATCAAGTGCGTTGTCTTGAGTCATTGATACATTAATCACATTGCTTCCAGCTACAACTTCAGATGCAGTGGCATACCCTACAAAGCTGAAAACGAGAGTATCACCTTCGCTAGCTAGTATTGAATATTTTCCATCAAAATCAGTTGAAACACCAGTAGTTGTTCCTTCAATGATAACTGTAGCACCTGCTAAAGGTAATCCAGACTCATCAGAAACAGTTCCTGAAACATTTTTGTCTTGTGCAAACGAGATTTGCACAACTAACGCCATAAAAAGCGTTAGCATTACACTAAACTTTGTTTTCATTTTTGTTAAATATTTGAATTAGTCTCCACAAATGTGATAATAAAAACTCAAATAACCAACTTTGTTTAAATTTAATTTTAATTTATTAAACATTGTTTGAATCTATTGGCTCTATTTCAACACATTGTTGATTAATTTTAACATTTAGTTGAACCCAATTTTTTAAATTGAAATGTATCTTAGCTTGATGCTCTATAAATGTCAGCTTTAATTTTAGCTCACAAAAAAACCACCCGAAGGTGGTTTTTTT